>JAZNNH010000068.1:0-4244 GCA_045580105.1 Eubacteriales bacterium
TTATCGTTGGCGGACTTCTTTGCGTGATTGCAGAAATCTTGATTGACAAAAGCGCGCTGACACCTGCCAGAATTTTGGTTTTTTACGTTTGTTCCGGTGTGTTTTTAACGGCGATCGGCGTGTATCCGAAACTCGTTGCGTTCGCCGGCTGCGGCGCAACGGTTCCCTTGACGGGATTTGGTTATACGCTGGCAACGGGAGTGGAAAAAGCAGTGAAGGAATCGGGATTTGTCGGGATTTTCACCGGCGGTCTTCAAGCAACGGCAGGCGGGATCACGTCAGCCATTCTCTTTTCTTTGATGATGAGTTTGTTTTTCAACGGCAAAGGGGAAAATTTGTAATAATTATTTACAAAAACGAAACTCCATAGTATAATAACAATGAAAAGGAATTACTTGGAGGTACCGCTTTGATTATCCAGCTTGAGCAAGCACGCGCTCATCTTCGCGATATGCAACCGCAAATTGAAGAGCTTTCCGCTTCTCTTCGCATCGATGTGCTGACGCAAAAATTATCCGATCTCGAAGAGCAAGCATCTGCACCGGATTTTTGGCTTGATCCCGAAAATTCTCAAAAGGTTTTGGCGCAATTGAAAGAGGTGAAAGATACTGTTACTGCCTATCAGGATCTCTCCTCTCTTTATACATCTACCATGGAAATGCTGGATCTTGCGATTGCGGATGACGATGAAAGCTTTACCGATGACATATTAAGCGATATCAAAACGATTGAAAAATCGTATGAAGAGCAAAAAATCAAGCTCTTGCTTTCCGGTGAATACGACCATAGCAACGCCATTGTTTCCATCCATCCGGGTGCAGGCGGAACCGAAGCGCAGGACTGGGCAGAGATGCTATATCGTATGTATATGCGCTTTTCCGAGCGTAGGGGCTTTAAATTCAAGGTTTTGGATTATCTTGACGGTGACGAAGCCGGAATCAAAAGCGTAACGTTCTTGGTTGAGGGTGAATTTGCCTACGGCTATTTAAAGTCTGAATCGGGTGTTCACCGCTTGGTTCGCGTATCCCCCTTTGACTCTTCCGGTCGACGACACACGTCCTTTGCATCTGTTGAGGTTATGCCGGAATTTGATGATAAAATCAAGATCGAAATTCGCGAGGAAGACCTTGAGATCGAAGCCCATCGCGCCAGCGGCGCCGGTGGTCAGCACGTTAACAAAACGGACTCTGCAATCCGAATCAAACACATTCCCACCGGTATTGTGGTCGGTTGTCAGAACGAAAGAAGCCAGCTGCAAAACAAAGAAGTCGCAATGAAGATGCTCAAATCAAAACTACTTGAGATTAAAGAGCGCGAGCAGCTGGAACGAATCGAAGATATCAAGGGCGTAAAAACCAACATCGAATGGGGTGCGCAGATCCGCTCCTACGTGTTTATGCCCTACACCCTCGCCAAAGACCACAGAACCGGTCACGAGGATGGCGATATCAACAAGGTTATGGACGGTAACCTTGATGAGTTTATGAATTCATATCTGATTTTCAAGTCAGGTGAAAATAATAATTAAAAGGAGATCATAATCATGTCCAGAAAAATGAAATTTATCGCAGCAATTTGCCTTTTGGCTCAATCTTTTACCAGCTTGGTTCTTTCCTTTGTCTATGCTGATAGAAAAAGAGAGCTTTCCAAAGCGTTTCTCGGTTTTGGTATTTTAGGCGGCCTTGGCGGTGCTTACCTTCTCTACAATGAATATCAGGAATCTAAAAACGATCGCTTGGCGTTTGAATCCGATGATTGGTGTGACGATGATTGCGATTGCTGCGAAGATGACTTCTTTGACGAATGTTGTGCAGACGATATCAACTTCACCATTTCCGATGAAGAAAAGCCCGAAGCAGACCCTGTTCAAGAATAAAACTATAAAAAAAGAACCTCTGAATGTTCAGAGGTTCTTTTTTTGTGATTACTTATTTTTGCTGTCCTTTAGGGGTACAATGCTATTAAAGGTGTTTTCGTACTTGGAGTCTTTGCAGAAATAACCGTTACGCACAAATTGGAAGCGGTCTCCAGGCTTTGCTTCCTGCAAGGAAAGCTCGAGTTTACAGCCCTTGAGGAGCATTTTGGAATCGGGGTTGAGATAATCGCCGTAGGTTTTTCCATCGGGCAAAGCAATCAGATTCTCTTCGGAAAAGAGTCTGCCGAATTGATAGAGATCGGCCTCAAAGCAGTTTTGTGCCGAGATCCAGTGAATGGTTCCTTTGATTTTTCTGCCGTCAGCGGGGTTCTTTCCGCCCGTTTCCAAATCTGCGGTTGCGTGAATGAGGGTGACGTTTCCGTTTTCGTCGGTTTCATAACCGGTGCATTTAATGACGTATGCGCCCATCAAGCGAACTTCGTTTTCCGGATACAGACGATGGAACTTCGGTACCTTTTCGGTTTTAAAATCAGCTTTTTCGATGAAGATCTCTCTGGCGAACGGTACCATACGGACACCGGCATTTTCATCGTTCGGATTGTTGTTCTGGGGGAACATTTCGGTTTTATCCTCAGGATAATTGTCCACAACCACCTTGATCGGATCCATCACCGCGATTCTTCTGGGGGCATTGAAGTTGAGTTCATCGCGAATACAATGCTCGAGCAGTCCGATATCAACCACACTGTATGCCTTGGAAATACCCGCACGTCTGACAAACTCAAAAATGGCAGAAGGGGTGTATCCGCGGCGTCTTAATCCGCAAAGGGTCGGCATACGAGGATCGTCCCAACCGTCGACCGTTCCGGTTTCGACCAGCTGACGTAAATAACGCTTACTCATAACCGTGTGGGTCACGTTGAGCCGTGCAAACTCATACTGGTGGGGTTTCTTCTCGAATCCGATGTGATCGACTACCCAGTCGTACAGCGGTCTGTGGTTTTCAAATTCAATGGAGCACATAGAGTGCGTGATGCCCTCGAGAGCATCTTGGATGGGATGCGCGAAGTCATAGAGGGGGTAAATGCACCATTTGTCCCCTTGTCTGTGGTGAGAGGTGTGTGCAATGCGGTAGATCGCCGGATCGCGCATATTCATATTGGGAGAAGCCATATCGATTTTGGCGCGAAGCGTACAAAATCCGTCGGGAAATTCGCCCAATTTCATTTTTTCAAACAGTTCGAGGTTTTCTTCCACTGTACGGTTGCGGTAAGGGCTTTCTTTACCGGGTTCGGTGAGCGTGCCGCGATATTCGCGCATTTGATCGGAATTCAAATCACAAACGTAGGCATCTCCTTGTTTGATGAGTTGAATGGCAAATTCGTAGCACTTTTCAAAATAGTCCGAGCCGTAAAACACACCGCCGGTCGGAGCGGCACCAAGCCAATTCAAATCTTCATAAATGCTCTGTACGTATTCGTCATCCTCTTTTGCAGGATTGGTGTCGTCGTAGCGAAGATTAAACAGTCCGCCGTACTTTTTGGCAAGCATTGCATTGATATAAATGGCTTTTGCACTGCCGATGTGAAGGTATCCGTTCGGCTCCGGCGGAAAACGGGTGTGGAGTCGATCGATTTTGCCTACTTCCAAATCTTTCTCAATAATTTCCTGAAGGAAATTCGAGTTTGTCATTTCTTCCATTGTTTTATCCTTCCCTTCAAACAGTTCCAAAGCAACGGTTCAAACGTTCGAGAACTGTTTTCTTACCTAAAATTTTCATTACGGAATACAGATCGGGCGATGCCGTTTTACCGGTTACCGCAATCCGCAAAATCATGCTCACGTCACCGACGTGACCTTTGAACGCATCGGGATTTGCCTTGTATTCCTTGGGTTTTGCCGCAAAGCCAAGTTCAACTGCGAGGTTGGTAATGGTTTCAAACCAAGCGGAACTGTCATCGTCCTGTGAATAAAGCTCTTGATAACGAGAAAGAATCTTCTTTGTATCTTCTTTGGAAACGGAATCGGGAAGCGGATCTTGAAGTACAAAAAGTTCATCGTAGAAAAAGCCGAGATAATCGCGAATTTCGCTCCACATCCCGATGTCCTTGCGGGGTTTGTCCCCTCCCCTTCCAATGGAACAGATCGCGATCGCTTTTTCACGGTCAGAAGTCAGAAGAGCGTGAAGTTCGGGATCGAATTCCCGAGTCCAAGCGTAGATCTCGTCAACCACTTCTTCAGCGGTCATTTTGCTGATGACGTTTTTGGAAACGTCGATCAATTTCATCGAATCAAAGAGAGAACCCGCCGGATTCATCTTCTGATAGGAGAATTTAAATTCATCCGTCGGTGCAAAGGGGTTGGCTCT
>JAZNNH010000069.1:0-11567 GCA_045580105.1 Eubacteriales bacterium
CACGCTTACACCGGCGACCAGATGATCCTCGACGGTCCTCACAGAAAGGGTGACTTCCGCAGAGCTCGTGCAGGCGCTGTGAACATCGTTCCCAACTCAACCGGTGCTGCAAAGGCAATCGGTCTGGTTATCCCTGAGCTCAACGGCAAGCTGATCGGTGCTGCTCAGAGAATCCCCACTCCCACCGGTTCTACCACCATTCTGATCGCAGTTCTCAAGGGCAAGGACATCACCGTAGAAGGCATCAACGCCGCCATGAAGGCAGCTTCCAACGAGTCCTTTGAAT
This sequence comes from Eubacteriales bacterium, assembly GCA_045580105.1. Taxonomy (GTDB): domain Bacteria; phylum Bacillota; class Clostridia; order Oscillospirales; family SIG627; genus RGIG5579. Next base: position 287 of record JAZNNH010000069.1, read on the forward strand.
ACAACGAAGATCAGATCGTATCTTCCGATATCGTTGGTTCTACCGCAGGTTCTATCTTCGACGCAACCCAGACCATGGTTGCTAAGATCGATGATGAAACCTATCAGGTACAGGTTGTTTCTTGGTACGACAACGAGAACTCCTACACCAGCCAGATGGTTCGTACCATCAAGTATTTCGCAGAAATCTAAGAAATACAAATCTAAAAGAGGACGCCGAGCGTCCTCTTTTTTTTGCGCAAGAAAAGAGCCCTCTTCAGAGGGCTCTTTTGCTTTATTGATTACGGAATTTTTGTAAGATCCAGCGTTCCGAAGACCTGTTCGCTTCCGATCGTGACGGCAAACAAAAGTTCATCCGCCGCTTGTCTGACGGAAAGCGAGGGGCAGACCGTGCCGCTGGTTTCATATCGGGTGCGAAGGCGATCTTTTTGAAAGTCGTAGACAAAAACGGTGTTTTCTTCTTCCCCCGCACCTGCCGCGCACAAAACCTTACCTTGCGGATCGCACGTCACGCCGGCAAAGGGCTTTTCGACCGTCAAAGATGCGACCGAATCGGTTTCCAGATCGCGGTAAAGATACAGCGCACCGCCGTCGTCAAGGAGGCGGGTGAAGAGAACGGCGCTCTTTCCGATGCGCTGAAAGGAGTCAAAGGGGAAGGTTTCGCTTCCGAGCGGAAGATTTTTACCGTATTCGAAAAAGGCGATGCCGTTATGCGCTCCACTCTCATCTTTCGTGGTGTACCAAATGCGCCTTTTTTCGTGCGTCACGGCAAGGGGCTCACCGAAAAAGGGAAGCCGATCCTTGGATGCCAGCACGTAGGTTTCTTTGAAATCGACCGGACAAAGAACCAAAAGCTCCTCTTTTTCTGCCAAAAGGGTCAAATCGTCAAAAAACAGGGCGTTCTGAAAATTCACGTCCTCGGGCAAGGCGGTCGTTTGCGCTCCGTTTTCTTTTAACAGAGCAAACGTGACGCCGTTCGGGGTCAGGAGCGTGGCGCGGTCGGATTCTGTTTCGCGCAACGCGACGAAGGAAAGGGGATCCGTTGCCTTGAAAATGCCTTCGCTGGAAACCGAGCGCTTCGGGGACACAAAGCCGCCTGAGAACGATGCGTTTTCGCCGGCATGAAGATAGAAATAGCCGTCGGATTTCGGCAGGGAAATAAGCTTTGTTTCGTCTCCGTTTCCGTCTGCGATGGAAACGCGGAACAGGGGTGTGAATGCCTCAGCGGGCGCGACTTGTTTCTGTTCGGGGGAACAGCCGGAAAGCGCAAGCAACAATGCCGCCGCGAGGAGGGGGAAAAAACGTTTTTTCATAAAAAACTTCCTTTCTGATGTATCAAGCATATCATATTTGCAAAAAATATGGTTAAATTTTTGTGAATTACGAAAGGAATTTCTATGTCAGAGGAAACAGTTGAGGGCATTTGTGCCAATCAAGGGGAAGAGGGCCGCAATTTGTTGGAGTTCGGTACGGTTTTAACCAAAGGGACAAACCGCATTTTGACTTTGGTGATCGCAGGGCAGATTGAGGGGCACCAAACGCTCACCCCGCCCATCAAAGCCACGCGATACGAACACATTTTGCCCCTGCTCGTGCAAGCGGAAGAAAACCCCGAGGTGGAGGGGATTCTCTTTCTCATCAACACCGTCGGCGGGGACGTGGAAGCCGGTCTTGCCATCGCGGAAATGATTTCGGGAATGAAAAAACCGACCGTATCGCTTGTTTTGGGAGGCGGACACTCCATCGGAATTCCTCTTGCCGTGGCGGCAAAGGAGTCGTTTATCGTTCCCAGCGCCACGATGACGGTGCATCCGGTGCGCATCACGGGGCTCGTGCTGGGCGCGCCGCAGAGCTTTGAATATTTGCGGAGGATGCAGGACCGTATTTGCGATTTTATCGTGGAGCATTCGCATCTTAATCGGGAAAAGCTGGACGAATGGATGGCAGGGCAGCAGGATATGGCAACGGACATCGGCACGATTTTAAGCGGCAGGGAAGCGGTCGACGGCGGACTGGTGGACAAGCTCGGTTCCTTCGGGGATGCCATGGCTGCTTTGAAGCGGATGATGAGTTCTCAAAAAGCTTGATTTTTTCGTGCTATTTTGGCGCGTTCGACTTGACAAAAACACCTCCTTTGCGGTAAAATATAGGGGCGTATTGGATTGTACGTCATTATGAAATCTTTTTCCCGTGCACCGGGTGCTTTCCAACACCTTGGGGCCGTAAACAAAATGTAAGGAGGTGTGAGGTTACATAATGGGAACAACTGAAATCGTCATTTTGGTTGCTGTGGCAGTTTTGACGCTCGTTCTCGGATTTGTGTGCGGTATCGTGTATCGGAAACGAATCGCAGAAAAGAAGATCGGCGTGGCAGAAACGCAAGCAGTCAAAATTATCGAAGATGCCCGCCGTCAGGGCGAGCAGAGAAAGAAAGAACTTCTTTTGGAAGCAAAAGAAGAAGTCTTGAAGAACAAAAACGAAGCAGATCGGGAAATCAAAGAACGCAGAAACGAAGTGTCCCGTCTGGAGAAGAGAGCGATCCAGAAAGAAGAAAACTTGGATCGCAAACTGGAAAATTTAGAACGCAAAGAAGAAAGTTTGGAACGCAAGCTCAAAGAGAGCGAAGAAAAACTGGTCGAGCTGGAAAAACTCAAACAAGAGGAAATTCAGATTCTGGAAAAGAGTGCGGGACTGACCGGAGAGGAAGCGAAGAACATCCTCTTCCAGCGCTACGAAGAAGAAGCCAAGCGCTCTGCCTCCATCCGTATGATGGAGATCGAGCAGGAGCTGAAGGAGAATGCCGAGGATAAGGCAAGAAATGTGATTACCGGCGCCATTCAGCGCATTGCCGCCAACCACGTGACCGAAGCCACCGTTTCGGTGGTTGCCCTTCCCAACGATGATATGAAGGGACGCTTGATCGGCCGCGAAGGCAGAAATATCCGCACCATTGAAACGCTCACCGGTGTGGACCTCATCATCGACGATACGCCCGAGGCGATCACCCTTTCCAGCTTTGATCCCATGCGCCGCGAAGTGGCAAAGCTGACCATTGAAAAGCTGATCACCGATGGCAGAATCCACCCCGCCCGCATCGAGGAAATGGTGGAAAAAGCCAAAAAAGAAGTGGAAGCGACCATCAAGAGCGAAGGCGAACAGGCCGTTCTCTCCTGCGGTATCCACAGTATGAATTCCGAATTGATCCGACTGCTGGGTCGTTTGAAATACCGTACCAGTTACGGTCAGAACGTGCTCAAGCACTCGGTTGAGGTTTCCTATATTGCCGGTATGATCGCGGATGAACTGGGAATCGATCCTGCTTTGGCAAGAAGAGCCGGTTTGCTCCACGACATCGGTAAGGCGCTCAGCCACGAGGTCGAGGGAAGCCACACGCAGATCGGTGCGGAAATTGCAAAGAAATATCGCGAAAACCGCGAAGTGTGCCACGCCATTGAGGCGCACCACAACGACGTGGAACCCCAGACTCTGGTTGCGGTCATCGTGCAGGCGGCAGACGCCGTGAGCGCGGCTCGTCCCGGTGCCAGAAGAGAAAATCTGGAATCCTATATCAAACGCTTGCAGAAACTGGAAGAGATTGCCAGCGCCTACAAGGGTGTGGAAAAAACCTTTGCCATTCAGGCAGGTAGAGAATTGCGCTTGATGATCAATCCCGAAGTCATCAACGACGAAAATATGGCGTTTATCGCACACGATATTGCGCGCAAGATCGAAGCGGAGATGGAATATCCCGGACAGAACAAGGTGCACGTGATTCGCGAAAGCCGTGCGGTGGAATACGCCAAATAAATCAATTAGAAAAGAATCAGCCATGAAAACACAAACGTTTCGTTTGCTTGCTCTGGGGGACGTGGTGGGAGAAGAAGCGGCTTTGTTTCTTCGACGCACCTTGCCATCCTTCCGTTCCGAACGGAGGGTGGATCTGGTCATTGCGAACGGGGAAAACGTTTCCCGAAAGGGCGGAATTGATCGCCAAGGACTGGAAATGCTCTCCGCCGCCGGAGTCGATCTTGTTACCACGGGAAATCATGTTTTCAGGCAACGTGAAATCTATGACGTACTGGACGGAGCAGGATCCCTGCTCCGTCCTTGCAATTTCCCCGGCGCTTGCCCCGGGAAAGGACACACCATCCTTTCCCTTTCGGGTCTTCGCCTTTTGGTGATCAACGTGCAAGGAACGCTCTTTATGGAAGCCCTTGCCAATCCCTTTGAATCGGTGGAAAAGATCCTGCGCGCCGAAGCGGGGAAATATGACCTTGCCGTGTGCGATTTTCACGGGGAAGCAACCAGTGAAAAGAAAGCGTTCGGCTACCATTTCGACTCCCAAATTCACGCGGTCTTTGGAACGCACACCCACGTTCCGACCGCCGACCTTGCCGTCTTACCGAAAGGTACGGGGTATATTACCGACCTTGGAATGTGCGGAGCAAGGGATTCGGTCTTGGGAATGGAAACGGAAAGCGCCATCCGAAAGCTTGCCACCCATATGCCTACTTGGTTTCAGATAGCCCCCGGTCCGCAAGAGGCGTGGGGCGCTCTGTTTGAGCTGGATCCCGACTCGAAAACCTGTCTTCACATCGAGCAGGTACATTTAACCCAAGAGGACGCGTAGATCGGGGTCTCGCCCCGAACCCCGCTCGGAACCAAATTGCAAAAAGGTTCCGAACTTCCAAAAACTTTTGGAAGGGGAAAACATATTAGCAATCCCATTACAAAGTTTTCTTTGCCAACTTGTGGGAAAGCACTCCCAGTCTAGTTTTTCTTTGTCTACTTTCTTTTTTCAAAAAGAAAGTAAGGAGGTTTTTATGTTCTTACTTTCTTCTCTTGCGAAAGAAAAGGACTTTGCTCCGCTTCTTTCGGCATTGAAAAAAGAGAATAAACCGGTACTGGTCACGGGAATCGCCTCTTCCTTGCGAGAACTGTTTCCCGCTGCCGTTCTCCACACCACCGAGGAAAAAGCGTTGATCCTACTGCCCGACGAAAAACAAGCCGCGCAGTTGGCAACCGCGCTTTCGTCGGTCTTTTCCCGTACTTACTTTTTCCCACCGCGCGATTTTTCTCTCGTACGCGTGGACACCTCCAGCCGCGATTTTTCTCTGCAACGCGTGCACGTCTTATCGCAGATCAAAAAAGGGGAGTACGACTGCGTCGTCACCACCTTTGAAGCGGCGTGTCAGGCAACGCTTCCGCCGGAAGTCATGGCAGGACTGGAAAAAAGCTACGCCGTCGGGGAAGCGCACCCCAAGGACGAAATTCTTTCCGCTTTGCTGGAAGCGGGCTATGGCGCCTGTGACCGCGTGGAAGGTCCGGGACAATTCGCGACCCGAGGTGACATCATCGATTTGTATCTTTCGGGCGAGCACGCCCCGATCCGAATGGAACTGTTCGGAGATGAAATCGACGCCATCGGGTATTTCGACCCCGCCACGCAAAGAAGAACGGAAAACCTTCCCGGCTTCACCCTCCGCCCCGCGCAGGAAATTGCCTTTTCCGCAAGGGACCTTGCCACGATTCGCGCGTATCTGGAAGAAGAAAAAGAAAAAAGCCGTCCGGAAGAAAAAGATAAGCGCGTGTTCATTCGGGATCTGACCGATCGCATGGAAAACGGTCTTGACTTTGCAAGAGACCTGTTTTTGCCGCTGGTGTATCGCTTCGCCACCCTTTTGGATTACTTCAAGGAAGATTTGGTCTTCCTTTACGACTCTGCCGCAGCCAAGGAATCCCTTGCCGTCGCAAATAAATTTTTTATGGAAGAGGTCGCTTCGTTATTCGAAGAGAACAAAACTCTGCTTTCGCCGAAAGAAATCCACCTGCTGGAGGATTTTGATGCGCTCTGCGCGCGCCTTACGAATCGGAAAACGGTTCTGATGGAAAACTTTTTCGCCGGCAAAAGCCCCATTTCTCCCAGCGGTATTTTCACGTTCCGCACCCGCAGTGCCGCAGCCGCGTTTCAGGATATGGGACGGCTGGAGGAACAGATTTTCGATTTGAAAAACGAGGGGTATCAAACGGTCCTGCTTTGCGAAAATTCGCTTTCCGCAAACGCACTGTGCCAAAGATTCGATGCGGCTGGCTCGCCCGCGGTCATATTAGACGGCACGGAAGAGGAGATTCCCTCGGGTGTTCTCGCCATTCTCCCCCGCACTGCACCGGGCGCGCTCCTGATCGGAGAGGGCTTTGAACTGTCCGACTCCCGCCTCGCCCTGCTTTGCGACGACGCGCACCGAAGCGTCAAAGTTCAAAAGAAGACGAAAAGCCCCGTCAAAGACAGCGCCAAAGCCAAGATTCTATCCTATACCGATCTTGCCGTCGGGGATTACGTCGTGCACGCGGCGCACGGCATCGGTGTTTTCCGCGGCGTGGAAAAAATGAAAAGCGCCGACGGAACGCTCAAGGATTTCATTACGATTGCCTATGCCGGCAGCGACGTTTTGTACGTGCCCTGCTCGGGACTGGACAGCGTATCCAAATACATCGGCCCGAAAAGCGACTCTGCGAATTTAAAGCTTCACAAATTGGGCGGCGCCGATTGGCAGAAAGCCAAAACCCGCGCCAAAAAAAGCGCAAAGGATATTGCCAAAAAACTGACCCGGCTTTACGCCCAGCGCCAAAGAATGAAGGGCTACGCCTTCTCCGCCGATACCACTTGGCAGCAGGAGTTTGAAGAGGCGTTCCCGTACGGGGAAACGCAGGGTCAGCTCGACGCCACGCGCCAAATCAAAGAGGATATGGAAAAGCCCGTTCCCATGGACCGCCTTTTGTGCGGCGACGTGGGCTTCGGCAAAACGGAAGTGGCACTGCGCGGCGTATTCAAATGCGTTATGGATAATAAGCAGGCCGCCATTCTCGTACCCACCACCATTCTTGCGTGGCAGCACTATCAAACCATTCTGTCCCGCTTCAAAGGATACCCCGTGCGTGTGGAAATGCTCTCCCGCTTCCGCACGAAAAAAGAACAGGCGAAGATCTTAGAGCGCTTGGCAGACGGTCAGATCGACATTCTCGTCGGAACGCACCGGCTGTTGCAGCAGGACGTGAAATTCTCCGATCTGGGCTTTCTGGTCATCGACGAGGAACAGAGATTCGGTGTCACCCACAAGGAGCGCTTGAAAGAGCTTTCGCAGGGCGTGGACGTACTCACCCTCACGGCAACGCCCATTCCCCGAACGCTGAATATGGCACTGGGCGGAATCAAGGATATGAGTCTTTTGGAAGAAGCCCCTGAGGATCGGTTCCCCGTGCAGACCTACATCTTAGAATACGACCGTACCCTCGTGGAGGAAGCCATCCGTCGCGAATTGCGCCGAGGCGGTCAGGTCTTTTATCTGCACAATAACATCGAAAAGCTTGTCGCGCGGCAGAGCGGTCTTCAGACAAGCTTTCCCGACGCCAGTATTGCCGTCGCGCACGGAAAGCTTGACAAAGACAGTCTAACCGATATTTGTAAAGATATGATGGACAAAAAGGTTGACATTCTCCTTTGTACCACCATCATAGAAACCGGTGTGGATCTGCCCGACGCCAATACGCTGATTGTCGAAAACGCCGACCACTTCGGACTGTCCCAGCTTCACCAGATCCGCGGCCGCGTGGGTCGCTCCGACCGAAAGGCGTATGCCTATTTTACCTACCGCCGCGGCAAAGTGCTCTCGGAAATTTCCGTCAAGCGATTGGAAGCCATTCGGGAATATACCCGCTTCGGTTCGGGCTTTCAAATCGCCCTGCGAGATCTTGAGATCCGCGGAGCAGGAAATCTTTTGGGAGCGGAGCAGTCGGGACATCTTGACAGCATCGGTTATGATATGTATATGAAGATCCTTCAGGATGCGGTCTTGGAGGAGAGGGGCGAGAAGGTGAAGGAGGAGGTCGATTGTACCGTCGATCTTTCGCTGGACGGCTACATTCCCGAAGCATACGTTCCGTATCCGTCCGAGAGAATGGACCTTTACCGAAAAATCGCCTCGCTTCGCACCGAAGAGGATGCGATCGATTTGAGAGATGAATTTTTGGATCGCTTCGGGGACGTTCCCCGCTGTGTGGAAAATCTCTTTTCGGTGGCGCTGTTGCGCTCCCTTGCCATTTCGCTTTTCTGCGAAAAGATCACCCAGCGCGGCAATATTCTAACCTTCGTGTTTGCCCGCCCGATGGAAGAAGCGTTTCTTTTGTTGAGCGCGGTTTACGCCTCAAAGCTGAGTTTAAATTTCGCAGGAAAACCCTCCCTGACGCTTACTATGAAAGAAAAAGAAAATCCGATGAATTGCAGTCGGGAACTTCTTTTGCATCTGCAAGGTTTTTTATCAGACCTTGACAAAAACCAAGAGAACGGAAAGGAAACAACCAAATGAAAAAAATCGTAATGCGCTCTGTCAGCTTGCTTTTGCTGTTCGCCGTATTCTGCACATTGGCAGTCGGCTGCACCCCTGCAAGCGAAAAAGCCGCGGTGTCTTATGAAGACTATCAGGTCAGCCGCGCCCTGTTTTACTATCTTTGCTGTTTGAAAAAGACCAATTATCTCTACGAGGCGTACGGCGTGTCTTCGGATAAAGTGTCTTCTTCCGAATTGCAGGACAATCCGCAGATTTGGCAGGCAAAGGATGCCGACGGCGTTACCGTTGCCGACTCCTTGAAATTGCAGGTGCTGGAAATGGTACAATCCTATCTGTATTTTTGCCAGCAGGCAAAAGATTTGGGATACGAATTGAACACCCAGCAAAAAAATATGGTCATCGACGAATTTGCTTCCATGATCGCGCGCAATTTCGACGACAAAAAAGCGTTCAATCAGGCAATGAAGCCCTATCAGATCGACTATGATAAGATGATGGATTATCAGATGCTTCAAGCCCTTGCTTATCAAGGAGAAGATCTTCTGTTCGGGGAAAACGGAAAAATGGCCATTTCTCCCGAAGGCGCCAAGAAGTATTTTAAAGATCACTATATTACCGTAGACTGCGTTTTCATTAACACCGAAAACAAAACCTTCGCCAACGGCAAAGTCGTCGTGCTCCCTGCCGAGGAAAAAGAAGCCAAAAAGGCATTGGCAGATGATCTGACTCAAAAACTCTCTTCCGGCACGCCTATCGCCGAGCTGTATCAATACGCCGATCAAGTGCTCGAAGAAAACACGGCAACCGAGGGCTATACCTTTGAACAAGGTGGCTTTTTGAACAAGAAGGCGGAAGAGAAGGCGTTCACGCTCAAAGAAGGCGAAACGGCGCGCGTGGATACCGAGCACGGCACGTATTTGATCGCCCGCCGCGCACTGAATATGGATTATTACAACCAGAGAAGCGCGAGCATTTTGGCTCTGCTCAAACAAGTGAAGAAAACCGCGTTAATCTCTGAGGTGCAGGAAAAATTCGTCATCGATCACGAATATTTGGAATCGCTTGACATTGTTTCCATGCCTCACGTGGTATAAGAAAAAAAGCACCCGAACGGGTGCTTTTTTTATCATAGGAAAAGCCGATCGCTTCCCGCAGGAAGCCGATCGGCTTTTGTTTTCGCGCTTGCCGCTTTTACAGCGGATAAAGCTCCTGCCCGAACACGGTATGATAGGCAAGATAGAGTGCGTCTTTGGTGGTGAGGGTGCCGTCGCGGTTAAAGTCGCAGGGCTGATTGGTTGGATACGCCGCATCTCCGAGGGCGATGCGGTACAGTAAATAAACGGCATCGGCGCCGGTAAGAGCGCCGTCCTCGTTCAGATCGCCGATAAGAACGGGGATGAGATTGATCGTGGCTTCGGCGGCGGTAACGGTGACGGGCTCGTAATTCGTATCGTACGCGCTCGTGCAGCTTACACGAACCGTTGTTTGAGAAAATGAAAAGCCATCCTCTCGAACACGGAAGGTCAGAGAACAAAGCGTGCCGACCTTGGTGTTATTGCTTTGGCTTTGACCGTCGATCCAAGTCAAAGGATAGGGCGCGGCGGTGTTGTCCCGCGGTGCGGTCTGCCCGATGAGCTCCTCGGTTTTGACTTCCAAAAGCTCGAGCACCTGCGCATCGTATTGAATTTCCACACCCAGCGCACAAAGCCCGGGGTTTTCAGCCAGAGATAAGGTGAGGGTCAGCGTTGCCCCCAAAGCGGCCTTGTCTTGCCCCGTGATGGAAAGCACCCCCGTGTCCTGCGCAGCCGTCGTGTTTACGGGTACCAGCGCGGTCACGAGAATCAAGGCAAGAAGAAGGGAGAGAGTTTTTTTCATAAAAGATCTCCACAGTTTCAAAAACAGATTCACTTACAAATTCAGTATAACACGAAATCTCCCTTTTGGCAACAGGCATCTTTTTCCGTTTTCGGCTCGCCCGACGGATGGCTTTGTTCGGTTCTTGAATCCTGCGAAAAAATATGGTATAATGAAAATTGAAACTTGGAAATTCTTGCCGGTTTCAGCAAATTTTCAAAATATGGGAGGCAAGCAAATGACGTTACGGTTGGCACGGATGGAAGAAGCGGAAACGTGCTATCAATTTATCGAGGATGCCCGCGCGTATCACCGCTGGCTTGGTTTTGTTCAGTGGCACCCCGGATATCCGACCCTGCAAACGATTCAAAACGACATTGCGGGCGGCAACGGATACGTGTTTTGCGACGGTGAGATGCTGGTCGGATACTGCTGTATTTTGATGGGGCCGGAGGCGGATTATCGGAGCATTGACGGGTCTTGGAAAACGGATCTACCGTATGCGGTGGTTCACCGTCTGGCGTTCGGCGCCCCGTTTCGCGGCAAGGGCTTATCGCACGCGGCGATGGAAGAGATCAAGCTTTGGTGCAAGGTGCGTGAAATTCGCGCGATTCGCCTTGACACGCAAGAGGAAAACAAGCCGATGCAGCACGTGCTTGCGCGAGAGGGATTCCGCTATTGCGGCATTATTCTGTTTGACGGCGGACCGAAACTTGCGTATGAATGGAACGCATAAGGTCACTCCGCTTTTTCAAGCGAGTAAAAGAAGCCAAAAGCAATTTGCTTTTGGCTTCTTTTTTTAGCAAGTTCTTGTTTGCCTGCGCTCATCTGCCGCAGGTTTTTTCTATGCTTTGTTATTTTGCGCGTTGCCGCTCCAGCAAATGCGAAAGAGCCGAGGATAAATCGGGAAAATTGACGGTTGCCATTTTAGGATCCGGCAAACCGATCCCCACGGAATACCCCACCTCGCGAAACATCGGATAGTCGTTGGTCCAATTGCCCACCGCGACCATTTCCGCAGGATCCGAGCCGGTGACGCCGGCTAACAGGTGAATGCCCTGTCCTTTGGAAAGGGCGGAATAG
>JAZNNH010000070.1:0-27072 GCA_045580105.1 Eubacteriales bacterium
TGGACCTTTGTTTTATGGGGCCTTTATTTTGCCGTCCTTTTGACGCTGGAAAAACGCTTTTTCTTGGAAAAACTCAAGAAATCCCACGTTTTGGGGAGAGTAGTCGTCCTTTTTTTGGTGGTCATCAGCTTTGTTCTGTTCAATGCAAATTCCGCAGGCGAAGCGCTGCGGCAGATCGCAGGGCTCTTCGGTGCAGGGGGCATTCCGCTCACTTCTCCCGAAGCGGTCTTTCAACTGAAAAACTACGCACTGATTTTTGTTTTGGCAATCGTAGGTGCCACCCCGATCCCGAAAACGATTTGCTCGCGCATTCCGCGTCTTCGCGTGCTCGAGCCGCTCTTTGTGATCCTTTTGCTCTTGGTTTGCACCGCGTATTTGGTGGACGGCTCGTTTAATCCGTTCCTGTATTTCCGTTTTTAAGGGAGGTTGTTATGAAGATCATCAATATCGTTACCACCCTTTGCACCGCCCTCGTTTTGTTGGCGCTTTCGCTTTTTTGCCTGTTCGGAGAAAAAAGCGATTTTTCCGAAAGCGAACGCCGCCTTTTGGCAAAAAAGCCCGAAATTTCTTGGCAGACGGTGTTTTCCGGAAAATTTGCATCGGATTTTGAAGCGTATTCGGTCGATCATTTCCCCGCGCGCTCTCTGTTTCGCAGTGTCAAATCCTATACGCGGCTCTTTGTCTTGGGACAGAAAGAGAACAACGACCTCTATTTGAAAGACGGACATTTGTCCAAGATCGAATATCCCATGAATGAGCCGATGCTGGAACACGCGGCAACACTCTTTCAAAAAATTCGGGAAAAGCACCTGACCGATCAAAGCGTATATTTTGCTATGATTCCCGATAAGAACCGACTCTTGGGCGATCTTGCGATGGATTACGATCTGTTTTCTTCTCGGATGCAGGAGCTTTTGCCCGGCGTTACGCCCATTGAAATTGCCTCGCTGTTAGAAGCAGGGGATTATTACCGAACCGATACGCATTGGCGGCAAGAAAGCATCGTTGACGTTGCTGAAAAACTGGCAAACGAAATGGGAACCTCCCTTTCGGGTCAGCACGAAGTAAAAACGCTGGACACACCGTTTTACGGCGTGTATACCGGTCAGGCGGCGCTGAAAACCGAGCCCGATACCATTCGGTATCTGACCAGCCCCACCATAGACGGCTATCAGGTCAGCGGAGCGGGCGCGGTGTACGACGAAAGCAAGGCGAAGGGGAAAGATGCGTATGAGTTCTTTCTTTCCGGCAACCAGCCCTTGGTTCGCATCAAAAATCCCGCCAATCCCGACTCAAAGCGCTTGATTCTCTTTCGCGATTCCTTCGGCTCTGCCATTGCACCGCTTTTGGCAGAGGGCTATTCCGAAGTCGTGCTGGTGGATTTGAGATATTTGGCATCCGATTTTGTCGGCAATTTCGTAAATTTCGAAAACGCAGACGTACTCTTCCTCTACAGCACGCTTCTGTTAAACAGCTCTCTGGGAATGAAATAAAAAGAAAAAAGAAGTCCGATGGACTTCTTTTTTTGATTGGAAGTGCCCTTTTGGCTTTGTTTAAGATAGGGAATCGGGGTCGGGCAGGAGCGTGTTACCGCTCTTCAGGGATTTGAGAACGACGTTGGTTCTTGTGCCCGAAACGCCGGGAAAGCTTTTAATGGCGCGATGGATTTCTTCGAGCTTTTCCGAAGGCGCGAGAATTTTCATCATAAAATCAAAATCACCCGAAATGTAATAGCAGGAAACGATGCACTTGGTGTCCTCGATCATTTTCGTAAAGCCATCGTAAAACTTGGGATGCTCGAGGGATACTTCCATCAGAGCCACCACGTCGTTTCCGATCTTTTTTTGATCGATCAGGGCGGTATAGGCAGTGATCACACCGCTCTTTTCCAGCTTTCGGATCCGCTCGGTCACGGAAGAAACGGAAAGACCGACAAGCTGACTGATTTGCGATGCTTTGATTCTGGCATTTTCTTTTAACAAGGCCAAAATTTGAATGTCAATGGAATCAAGATTTGCCATATCATTCCCCCATAAATCTTTTTTTCAGTATAGCATAGCCTCATTTTTCGGTCAAGATTTTTTCGAAAATCGAGAGGGAAAAAGTCAAAAAACAAAAAAGATACGCGAATTTGGTGAAAAAGTTTCTTAGTTTCGGCGAATTTGCCGTATTATTTTCGGAATTTGCCCAAAAAAATTTTCATAGAATGAAGCAGAAAAGGGGGAGTTTTTTGGCATCGCTTTATCGCTTTTTGACCGAAACGCTTGGAGATTGGATTTGGCAGGGCGTGTTTCTCCCCTGTGTTTTGTTGGCGGGTATTGTCTTTACCGTCCGTTGCCGCGGAATGCAGTTTTTCCGCTTTTTCACGGTGCTCAAAGAAGTCTTCGGTCGCCTTTTTGAAAAAAAGAAAGCAGATTCTTGCGGGGTCACTCCGTTTCAGGCGATGTGTACCGCGCTTGCCGGCACGGTGGGGACGGGGAGTGTGGTCGGGACTTGTCAGGCATTGGCTTTTGGCGGTCCGGGGGCGCTCTTTTGGCTTTGGGTGGCGGCGCTGTTTGGAATGATCATCAAGTATTTTGAAGTCGTGCTTGCCGTTGTGTTTCGCAAAAAGGAGAAAGAGGGAGATTGGGTCGGCGGCCCGATGTATTATATCACCCGCGGTATGGGGAAGCAGTGGAAACCGATGGCAACGGTGTATGCTGCTTTCGCACTTCTTTCTTCCTTGGGAATGGGGTGCTTGGCGCAGGCAAACAGTGTTTCTTCCGGTGTTAAGAGCGTGGCGCTGGCGTTGGGGTCAGATGGGTCCGCGTCGGGGCGGCAGGTGGAAGTTTGGGTCGCACTTTGCCTCGGTGTCATCCTTTCCGTTGCGCTGTTCGGTGGGGTGAAGCGAATTGGGCGCGTGGCGGAAATTCTCATTCCCGTGATGAGCGTTTTTTATCTTTTCGTCACCGTTTGGGTTTTGTTTTGTTACCGCTCCCAGCTTCTTGGCACGTTGTCGCTTGTTGCCAAAAGCGCGTTTTCCGCAAAGCCGATTATCGGCGCGGCATCGGGAATCGGGATGAAGCAAGCGCTGGCGTGGGGCTTGAAACGAAGCGCGTTTTCCAACGAGGCAGGATTGGGTTCGGCTGCCATCGCACACGCTTCGGCAGATACGAACCATCCCGTTCGACAAGGGTTTTTCGGGATCTTCGAGGTGTTTGCCGATACGCTCGTCATTTGTTCGCTGACCGGCATTGCCATTTTGGTGGCGTTGCCGGAAGAGCAGATTTTCGCTTCTGCTTCTTGTGATTCCACGCTCATTATAGAGGCGGTTGGGAACGTGTTCGGCTCCGCGTTTGCCAATCTATTCGTTGGCACAAGTCTTGCTCTGTTTGCCTTTTCCACCCTGCTCGGATGGTCGGTTTACGGGATGCGCTGTGCCCGCTTTTTGTTCGGAACGAGCGCACAAAAGCCCTATCTTTTCGTCTACGTTTTCTTTTCTTGCCTCGGCTCTTTTCTTGCAATGGAGCCGGTCCTTGCGCTGTCGGACCTGTTTAACGCCCTGATGTCGATTCCCAATTTTATCGCTCTGTTTGCGCTTTCGGGCACGGTCTGCCGCCTCACACAAAGCTTTTTTCAAAAAAACGAAAAAACTTCTCGGAAAAAGGTTTGACACAAACGATCCTTTGTGGTAAACTATCTTCCGTCAAGAATAAATGCAGAGATATGGAAGTGGGAACGTTTGCGAGCGCTGCCGGTGGCAGAGGAAGCGAGCAAAAAGGAGTGTCCGCGGCCGAAGAAATCGAGCACCAACGGATGCGAAGATTTTTTCGGGCAACCGCAACAGGACATAACGGGGCTGACTCGAAACATAGTTTTGTGTTTGCCGACCGACTTCTTGTAAATCCGCTTACTATCGGCGTTTACGCCACGTGCATTTGCACTTTTGAAAACTTGCATCTCGCAGTTTTCTCGCAGTTTAGGTATCAGGCTTTTGCCTTTACAATTTTATATGGAGACGTATCGAAGTGGTCATAACGGGGCTGACTCGAAATCAGTTAGGGAGCGATCCCCCGCGAGTTCGAATCTCGCCGTCTCCGCCAAGGACTCCTTGAAGGTTTTATCCTTCAAGGAGTTTTCTCTTTATTAGGCGAGTGCTTGTCCGATGGCAAATGCACTTGCTTTTTTGCTTTCGTTATCTATATGACTGTAGATATTAGCGGTCGTTCCCATATCACTGTGACCGAGCCAATCCTGAATCATTTTCATCGGTACACCCTGTGCGAGAAGTAGAGATGCGCAACTGCGCCTAAGGTCGTGGAAGCGTATGGTTCTCAGTCCAAGGCGCTTCAGCACCACACCTAAATGGCTTGATACTACAAACAACTACCACAAAAAGTTTTATAAGTCCAGAGAATTACAAAATGCAAAAAGGATGCTGCCGAAGCAACATCCTTGAACCAATAAATTTGTTATATTATCTTTTCTTATACATTACAAGCTCAGGGTTCTCTCCGTTTTCCTCGTAAGTGCAAACAAGCAAAAAATCCATACCCGCAGCAATACCAAAGCATCTGCCACCAAATTCGCTTTCAAGTTGGCTTCCGAGATAGGAGGCATTATCGTCAAGAAATTTAACCTTTTGACCATTTGGAAGTGTATATTCCATATTAACAAATTTACCTGGCAGAACGTTCAAATCGGTAACCTTTGGTAAACCCTCTATATGCAACAACGTATTGAATTCGTTGATAAGTTGCCTTTTGAATTCCTCAAACTTTTCTTTGCCGCCAATGTCTATATATCTTTTCCATACATCAAGGGTATATTCGCCATCGGCATAGCACCATTTACAATACTCTTCGTTATAAATGCCGTCTTTTTCGCGACTGAGATTACTATCTTCAATCGGCATACCACAACATTCGCATACAAGCTCTCTCGGTGAACCAAGAAGTGTATTGATAGATACGTCAAACAGTTTAGATAACAATTTTAAGGTTTCGGTATTCGGAATTGTTTCTCCTGTTTCCCAACGAGAAACAGCCTGACGGGTGACAAATACTTTCTCTGCAAGTTCCTCTTGAGAAAGCCCTTTATTTGTTCGTAGCTGAGCAATAATATTTTTGGTTTCCATACGTGAACCACCTTTCGCTTAACTACAATCATTTTAACATATAACCGCGATACTTAAAAGCAACTCGCTGTTGCTGTTAATTTGTATACAGTTTATTTTTTCTTTAAAACAATCGCAATAAAGTTGAGGTATTTACACGCCCCTGCTTCGATAGCTTTTCGGTCGCCGATAGCATATTCGTTGTCGCACTGTATCCAATCGTTCCAACATTCTTCGTTGCTTTCCATCTCAAAAATAGATACGATTTCACTATCTTTTGATTTGGAAACAATGCTTCTCCAATAATCTACATCGTGGATATAGTCAAGCTGCTCGGGAGTCCAAGAGAGGAGCAATTCTTTTGGAATATTATCGTGGCAGTCCTTTTTCATTCCGGGAACAACAATATAGAGATAACCACCACGTTTTACAAAGGGCAAAAGCTTCTCATCTAAAAAGTGCTCGTCTCTTCCAAAATAATTATAAGAATCGGTGCTGACAACGGCATCAAAGAATTCTTTTTCATATTTCAAATCGGTAGCATCGGCTTTTACGGCAACGATTTGCTCTGTGTCAAGTCCCATTTCGATAAAGAATTTTTGGTTATCTTCAGGTTCACTCCAAAGGTCTGTTGCATACACCTTAAATCCATATTCTTTGGCTAAAAATACAGAGGTAATCCCTTGGCCGCTGCCTAAATCCATAACGGTAGCACCTTTTGGGATTTTATGGTTCTGCAAAAGTTCTTCTTCCAATTTTAAGGGATTAGGTCCCATAATTTTAGACCTGAGCAAAGCGACATTGTATTTTTCAGTTTTTTCGTATCTCATTATAAAAGTTCCTTTAATATTTTATCCCTCTCATTATAACACATACTTATTGAAATTTCCACTGTACAGCAGAGAAGAAGATATGTTTTTATGCTTCTTCCACCGTTCCCATACCTTGCATTACTTCCGCCATAATTCGTGTTGCGAGTATGAACCCATCCGAGAATGATTCTCGCTCAGTGAGCCCTGATAGTTCATATGGGATTGTTTTTTTGATTTTACGTTTGGATTTGGTGGCTCCATTCCGCTTCTTTGAAGCCGACAAGCACGAAATCATCGCCGATCAAAAGCGGTCTTTTCACGAGCATTCCGTCGGTTGCAAGGAGCTTTTGCATCTCGTCCTCGCTCATTTCGGGCAATTTGTTTTTCAGATTCAAGGATTTGTAGAGCAAACCGCTGGTGTTGAAAAACTTCTTGATCGGCAAGCCGCTTTTTTGATGCCATTCGGTCAGCTCTTCCGGCTTGGGGTGATCCAGCTTAATGTCCCTGAGCGTATACTCTATTTTGTTCTCGTCCAACCACTTTTTTGCTCTTTGGCAGGTGGTGCATTTCGGATAACAGACAAAATGTAACATAGGATTCTCCAATCAACTGATATTTGATGTCTTTTTACGCGCCCAACAAGCTTTGGTCAAAGGCGAACAGAACCTCGTTGATTTCGAAGATATTATAATTGCCTTTGCTGATGAAATATTCGATTATAATATCAAATTTGTTGCTGCGGGAGAGCGCGAAGCCGGCTTTTTTCAGCAATTCTTCCGTTTCACAGTGATGCTCTTCGGCAAGCAAGAGGGGATTGCGATAGCACGATTCGAGCAGAGCTTTTTCGCCCCTTGTTCCGTCTTCATAGATGGGGCCCACGGGATGGATCACGTATTTGGCAGGAAGACGATACCCGCCCGTGATCTTTGCCTGACCGGTTTTGCAACCGCCGAGCAAAGATTCGTTGGCTGCGTTGACAATGGCATCCACCTGCATATGGGTAATATCGTTTCTGACGATCTTCAGTGGCATAGAAAACCCTCGTTTTTATTCAGTCGGGGAAATTTCGCCCGCGAGCATTTGTTTTAAGGTATCCTCGTCGATGACGGGAATGCCCAGCGCTTGCGCTTTTTTCAGTTTCGAACCGGCGGCTTCTCCTGCCACGACGTAGCCGGTTTTGGAAGAAACGGAGCCGGACACTTTTCCGCCCTGCGCCTCGATCAGTGCGCTCGCCTCGTCCCGCGTTAAGGTAGGAAGCGTTCCGGTCAAAACGAAGGTGATTGAGCGGAAGCGATCGGATTGCTCTTTTCCCTTGTATTCCATATTGACCTGTGCTTCTTTCAGCTGACTTAAAATCAGATCGGTTTTTTCTAAAGAAAAGAAGTCCACGATGCTCTGGGCGCAGATCGCGCCGATGTCGTCGATGGTGCAAAGCTCTTCGACGGTTGCCTCTTTCAGCCGATCCATGGTTTTGAAGTGGCGAGCCAGACTTTGGGCGGTCTTTTCGCCGATGTTGCGGATGCCCAAAGCGAAAATGAGGCGGGACAGACAAAGCGATTTGGATTGTTCCAGCGCTTTTTTGATGTTTTTGATGCTCTTTTCGCCCAAGCCCTCGATCGAGGCGGCGGCTCTTTCATCAAAGGAATAAAGATCTGCCACGTTGCCAATGATGCCGTGTTCCAAAAACGCTTCCACGACGCTCGGACCCATACCGTCTACGTCCATCGCCTTTTTGGAGGTGAAGTGAATCACGTTTCTTGCCAGCTGAGCGGGACAGGCGGAATTGGTACAGCGAATGGCTGCGCTGTCTCCGTCACGGAACACGGTTTCGCCGCAAGAGGGGCAGACCTGCGGAAACGAGAAGGGGATGGAATTCGCATCTCGCTTGTCCGTTTCGACCCGCACGACCTCGGGAATGATTTCTCCTGCCTTTCGCACGACCACAAAATCTCCGATGCGAATGTCTTTTTCGCGAATGAAATCTTCGTTGTGGAGCGTGGCGCGGGAAACGGTCGTGCCTGCCAAGCGCACGGGAGCAAGCTCTGCCGTGGGGGTCAGAACGCCGGTTCTTCCCACCTGAACGGTAATATCCAAAAGTCGGGTGGCTTTTTCTTCCGGTGGGTATTTGTATGCGATCGCCCATTTGGGAACGTGGGGCAATTCGCCGATTTTCGCTCTGTGGTCAAAGCGATCCGTTTTGACCACGGCACCGTCAATGTCAAAAGACAGATGTTCTCGGTTTTCGCCGCGTCGCATAATTTCGGCGAAAATGGCTTCGTTCTCATCGTGAAGCGAAACCTCGGATACCTTGAATCCTAAGGTGCGAAGCCAAGCTAAGCTTTCTGCGTGAGAGGCAAATTCTTTCCCTTCGCAGGATTGAATGTTAAAGACCAGAATGTCAAGTCCCCGCTTGGCACACACGGCGCTGGACAGCTGTCGCAGCGACCCTGCCGCGGCGTTTCGAGGATTGGCAAACAGGGCTTCGCCTGCCATCTCGCGCTCTTCGTTGAGTCGATGAAAGCGTTCTTTCGGCATAAAGACCTCGCCCCGCACCACAAGGTGGGGGACGGCTTCGGAAAGCTGCAGGGGGATGGAACGGACGGTCTTCAGGTTTTCCGTCACGTTTTCACCGACCGTGCCGCTGCCGCGCGTTGCACCGCGAACGAATTTTCCGTTTTCATATTCCAGTGCCACGGAAAGCCCGTCGATCTTGTATTCCACGCCGAATCGAGCAGAGGGAATTTGCGCTCGAATGCCGTCCAAAAAGTCGAACAGTTCCTCTTTGCTGAAAACGTTGGCAAGACTTTTCAAGGGAACGGCGTGGGGAACTTCTTCGAATTTTTCCAAAACGGCGCCGCCGACTCTGCGGGTGGGGGAGAGCGGGTCGGAATATTCCGGATGTTCCGCTTCCAGCCGTTCCAGCTCTTTATACATCATATCGTATTCATAATCGGATACACTGGGAGCATCCAGCACGTAATATTCTCTGGAAAGCCGCAAGAGCGTTTCTCTTAACGCTTGAATCCGCTCCAGAACCGAATTGGTTTCCATCACATTGCTCCTTTGATTTCTTCTTACCCTTTATTATACTATTTTTTTACGTTTCAGTCAACGCAGCGCGCGAAAAAAAGAAAAAAACGCACTTGACAAGTGGAAAATCTTGTGATATGATACTAAACTGCGCTATTGTGGCGATCCATTCGGATTTTTCGAAAAGGTTTGTGAAAGAACCGTAACGAAATAAGAAATTTTTGTAAATTTTTTCTGCTCCGAAATGTAAAATTTTCATTTTTGTTTCCCTTTATTATATAAGAGAGCTCAGGTTTTGAAGAAAGGGAAGAAAAGATCGCTGACAAATATGTATAACGAAAGAAGGAGTGGTTTCTTTATGATGACACATCCCCAGAAGTGTGGAACCAATACTCGGTGGAGCTTCGCCAAGAACGACGAACCTCTTGCCCTTCCGAATCTGATTGAGATTCAGAAAGACTCGTTTGATTGGTTCTTGAACGAAGGTCTGATGGAAGTGCTTCGGGATATTTCCCCCATTGTGGATTATTCCGGCAATCTTCTGATCGACTTTGTCGACTACACGGTAGAAAAGACCCCCAAATACACCATCGAGGAATGCAAAGAAAGAGACGTTAACTATGCCGTTCCCTTGCGCGTGAAGGTCAGATTGACCAACAAACTCACGGGCGAGATCAAAGAGCAGGAGATCTTCATGGGAGATTTCCCTTTGATGACGGAAAACGGTACGTTTTTGATCAACGGTGCCGAGCGCGTCATTGTTTCTCAGATCGTTCGTTCTCCCGGTATCTACTACCAGAGAATGCACGAAAAGAGCGACAAAACGACCTTTGCTACGACGGTGATTCCGTATCGCGGTGCTTGGCTCGAGTATGAAACCGACCAGAACGATATTTTCTACGTTCGTATTGATAAGAACCGCAAAATGCCCGTGACCATTTTGGTCCGTGCTTTGGGTGTTTCCACCGATGCTGAGCTCAAAGAAATGTTCGGTGATGATGCTATGCTCCTTCTGACCATGGATAAGGACATGATCACCGCAACGGCGGAAAACAACAACACCACCGCCTATGAAGAAGCGCTCAAGGAAATTTACAGAAGACTTCGTCCCGGCGATCCGCCTTTGGTGGAAAGCGCACAGACGCTTCTGAACAATTTGTTCTTTGACGCAAAGAGATACGATATTTCTGCCGTAGGTCGCTATAAATACAACAAGAAACTCTCCTTGGCAAGAAGAGTGACCGGACTTACCCTTGCCGCTCCCGCCGTTTCCGCTTTGACCGGTGAGGTGGTGTTTGAAAAAGGAGAAGTTCTCACCCGTGAAAAGGCAGCCCTGCTCAACGAAAAGGGTGTTACCTCTTTGAAAGTAGTTGCCGAAGACGGAAAAGAAGTCAAAGTATTCTCCAACGGAATGGTTCCCATGAATGCGATCCTTCCGGAAGAGATCTGCCGACAGACCGGCATCAAGGAAATGGTCAAGCTTTCCGTTTTGGGCGAAATCCTTGCCGAAACTTCCGATGAGGCAGAACGTGTTGAACGCATCAAAGAAAGAAAAGATGAGCTGGTTCCCAAGCACATCACCCACGAGGACATTTTCTCCTCCGTGAACTATCTTTTGGCTCTGACTCACAACATCGGTACCGATGACGACATCGACCATTTGGGCAACAGAAGACTTCGCTGTGTCGGCGAACTGTTGCAGAACCAGCTGCGCATCGGCTTCTCCAGAATGGATAAGATCGTCAAGGAACGTATGACCATTCAGGATACCGAATCCGTAACGCCTCAGGTGCTCATCAACGTGCGCCCCGTCGTTTCCGCCATCAAAGAGTTCTTCGGTTCTTCTCCGCTGTCGCAGTTTATGGACCAGAACAACCCCTTGTCGGAATTGACCCACAAGCGCCGTCTTTCCGCACTCGGTCCGGGCGGTCTTTCCCGTGACAGAGCATCCTTCGAAGTGCGTGACGTTCACTATACCCAGTACGGTAGAATGTGTCCCGTTGAAACCCCTGAAGGTCCTAACATCGGTCTGATTTCCTATCTTTCCACCTATGCCAAGATCAGCGAATTCGGCTTTATCATGGCACCTTACCGCAGAGTGGACAAGGAAACCGGTGTGGTCACCGGCGACGTTCGCTATATGACCGCAGACGAAGAGGATGAGTTTACCGTTGCACAGGCGAACGAACCCTTGGACGAAGAACATAAGTTCATCAATAAGAAGGTAACGGCGCGCAGAAGAGAAGAAATTCTGGAAGTTCCCAGAGAAGAGATCGACTACATGGACGTTTCTCCGAAAATGGTGGTTTCCGTTTCCGCTTCTCACATCCCGTTCTTGGAAAACGATGACAACACCCGTGCCCTGATGGGCTCGAACATGCAGAAGCAGGCCGTTCCGCTGATGGTCAGCGAAGCGCCGATGATCGGTACCGGTATCGAATATAAGTCCGGTACGGATTCGGGCGTCTGCGTTTTGGCAAAAGAAGAGGGCTACGTTGACTACGTTTCCGCTGATGAAATCCGCGTGAAGCGTGACGACGGTCAGATCGATGCCTATCATCTGGTCAAATTCAAACGTACCAACCAAGGCACCTGTATCAACCAGCGTCCTTTCGTAGAAAAGGATCAGAGAGTGGAAAAAGGTCAGGTTCTGGCAGACGGTACGGCAACCCGCGGCGGTGAAATGGCTCTGGGTAAGAATATGCTCATCGGTTTTATGACTTGGGAAGGTTATAACTACGAAGACGCTGTTCTGCTCAACGAACGCCTCGTGCGCGAAGACGTTTACACCTCCATTCATATTGAAGAATATTCTCACGAAGCAAGAGATACCAAGCTCGGACCGGAAGAAATCACCCGTGACATTCCCTCTGTCGGCGAAGATGCCCTCAAGGATCTGAATGCAGACGGTGTCATCCGCAAGGGTGCTGAGGTTCGCGCAGGCGACATTCTGGTCGGTAAAGTAACGCCCAAGGGCGAAACGGAGCTGACCGCGGAAGAAAAACTCCTTCGCGCCATCTTCGGCGAAAAGGCAAGAGAAGTGCGCGACACCTCCTTGCGTTTGCCTCACGGCGAAAGCGGTATCATCGTCGACGTGCGCACCTTCACCCGTGAAAACGGTGACGAGCTGCCCGCCGGCGTAAACAAAGTGGTTCGTGTCTACGTGGCTCAGAAGAGAAAGATCTCTGTGGGCGACAAAATGGCAGGCCGCCACGGTAACAAAGGTGTTATTTCCCGCATTCTTCCTCCGGAAGACATGCCCTTCTTGCCCGACGGTACTCCCTTGGATATCGTGTTGAACCCGCTGGGCGTACCTTCCCGTATGAACATCGGTCAGGTGCTGGAGGTGCATTTGGGTCTTGCCGCAAAGAAACTGGGCAAGCACTTTATGACTCCCGTCTTTGACGGTGCCAACGAAAAAGACATTGAAGACCTTTTGGTTCAGGCGGGCTGCGATCCCGACGGTAAGACCGTTCTTTACGACGGCCGTACCGGTGAACCCTTTGACAACCGCGTCACCGTAGGTTATATGTACTACTTGAAACTCCATCACTTGGTAGATGATAAGATCCACGCCCGTTCTACCGGTCCGTACTCTCTGGTTACCCAGCAGCCCTTGGGTGGTAAAGCCCAGTTCGGCGGTCAGAGATTCGGTGAAATGGAAGTTTGGGCACTGGAAGCATACGGCGCCGCTTATACGCTTCAGGAAATCTTGACGGTGAAGTCCGACGACGTCATCGGCCGTGTCAAGACCTTTGAAGCCATCGTGAAGGGTCTTAACATTCCCGCTCCCAGCGTTCCCGAATCCTTCAAGGTTTTGGTGCGCGAGCTGCAGGCATTGGGTCTGAACGTTGAAGTTCTGGATAAGGAAGACAACGTTGTCACACTCAAGGAAATCAGCGAAGAAGAAAGCGGAAACGCAATTCAGACCATCGACGCATCCGAGCTCGGCGATCAGGTTTACGATGCCGAGGATCCGCTCTTCGATGATGAAGAGGGAACCACCGATCGGATTGCTGAACCGGAAGAAGATCTTTCCGACTATATGGGTAGCGCATCTGTTTTGGAAGCAGATGACGACAAACGAAACTAAGAGGGGAGGAGAAGAAAATGGAACACATCGATTTTGATAAAATTAGAATTGGTTTGGCTTCTCCCGACGTGATCAGAAAATGGTCCTATGGAGAAGTAAAGAAACCGGAAACCATTAATTACAGAACCCTCAAACCCGAACGGGACGGTATGTTCTGCGAACGCATTTTCGGACCGACCAAGGACTGGGAATGCCACTGCGGAAAATATAAAAAGGTAAGATACGTAGGAAAAGTGTGCGAAAAGTGCGGTGTGGAAATCACCACCAGCAAAGTTCGTCGCGAAAGAATGGGTCACATTGAATTGGCTGCCCCTGTTTCCCACATCTGGTACTTCCGTGCGATCCCCTCGAAGATGGGAATCCTTTTGGATATTTCTCCCCGTCTTTTGGAAAAGGTACTGTATTTTGCACAGTATATCGTAACCGATCCCGGTTCGACTCCTCTTGCTAAGCAACAGCTTTTGACCGAGCAGGAGTACCGTGCTGCCAGAGAAAAGTATGAAAACGACTTTGAAGCCGGTATGGGTGCCGAAGCAGTCAAGAAACTGCTTCAGGAACTGGATCTGGAAACCTTGGCTGTGGAACTGCGTCAGGAAATGGAGTCCAGCAACGGACAAAAGAAACTGCGCCTTGCCAAGCGTCTTGAAATCGTGGAAGACTTCCGTCTTTCCGGTAACAAGCCCGAATGGATGATTTTGGACGTACTGCCCGTGCTTCCTCCGGAAATCAGACCTTTGGTGCAATTGGACGGCGGCAGATTTGCCACCTCCGACATCAACGATCTCTACCGCAGAGTCATCAACCGTAACAACCGTCTGAAAAGACTGATCGAGCTGCACGCTCCCGAAATCATCATCCGCAACGAAAAGAGAATGCTTCAGGAAGCAGTGGACGCATTGATCGACAACGGCCGCCGCGGCAGACCCGTTACCGGCCCCAGCAACCGTCCTCTCAAATCTCTTTCCGAAATGCTTCGCGGTAAGCAAGGTCGTTTCCGTCAGAACCTTTTGGGTAAGCGTGTTGACTATTCCGGCCGTTCCGTTATCGTGGTAGGACCCGAACTGAAACTGTATCAGTGCGGTCTTCCCAAGGAAATGGCAATTGAATTGTTCAAGCCCTTCGTCATGAAGAGATTGGTGGAAACCGGTAAGGCAACCAACATCAAAGACGCCAAGAAGAAAATTGAGCGTATGAGCCACGAGGTTTGGGACGCTCTGGAATACGTGATCAAGGAACATCCCGTTCTGTTGAACCGTGCTCCGACGCTGCACCGTCTGTCCATTCAGGCATTCGAGCCCGTTTTGGTAGAAGGCAGAGCTATCAAGCTCCATCCTCTGGTATGTACCGCATTTAACGCCGACTTTGACGGTGACCAGATGCCGGTTCACGTGCCCCTTTCTCCCGAAGCACAGGCAGAAGCAAGATTCTTGATGCTTTCCGCCAACAACCTCTTGAAACCCGTTTCCGGTAAAGCCGTTACCGTTCCTACGCAGGATATGGTGCTCGGTTCCTACTGGTTGACTTACGTGCGTGAGTTTGAAGACGAAAAACCCACCTTCCGTCCCGACGAAGTGGGCGAAGGCAAGATCTTCCGCGACTTCGACGAAGCCGTTATGGCATATGAGAACAAGGATCTGGGTATTCACGCTCGCATCAAGGTTCGTCAGACTCGCGTGGTCGACGGAAAAGAAGTCAGCGGTCTTGTGGACACCACTTACGGCCGTATGATCTTCAACAGCATCATTCCTCAGAAGCTTCACTTTGTGGATCGCAGCGACCCTGCCAACCTCTTTAAGCCCGAAATCGACTTTGTGGTAACCTCGAAAGAACTGGGCAAGATCATCGATCGTGCCATCAAGTATTGCGGTGCCACCGAGACGGTCGAAATGCTGGATAAGATCAAGGCGCTCGGCTACAAATATTCCACCAAGGCAGCCCTCACGGTTTCCGTGTCGGATATGACGGTTCCTCCGCAGAAAGCAGAGATCATCGCCGCCGCCGACAAGAAGGTGGACGAGGTCACCCGTCACTTCCACCGCGGTCTTTTGACCGACGAAGAAAGATACCGCAGAGTCATCTCCATTTGGGAAGAATGTACCAAGGACGTGACCAATGCGCTCCAGAAGACCCTGCGTCAGGACAACCCCATCAATATGATGGCAGTATCCGGTGCCCGTGGTTCTATGAAGCAGATGCGTCAGCTTGCCGGTATGCGTGGTTTGATGGCTACGGCAACCGGTCGAACCGTGGAACTGCCGATCAAGGCAAACTTCCGCGAAGGTTTGAATATTTTGGAATACTTCATCGCAGCCCGTGGTTCTCGTAAGGGTCTTGCCGATATGGCACTTCGTACGGCTGACTCCGGTTACCTGACCCGTCGATTGGTCGACGTTGCACAGGACGTGATCATCCGTGAGGAAGAGTGCGGCACCACCGAAGGCATTTGGGTGGAAGATATTACGGAAGGCAAGGAAATGATCGAGAATCTTGTCGATCGAATCCTCGGCAGACACGCCGCCGCTGACGTCATCCATCCCGAAACCGGTGAAGTTCTGGTTCAAAACGGTCAGATGATCAACGAATCGATGGTAGAAGCCATCACCGAAGCCGGCATCAAGAGAGTATACGTTCGAAGCGTTCTCAACTGTAAGTGCCGCCACGGTGTTTGTGCACACTGCTACGGCGCCGACCTTGCCAACGGCAAAAAGGTCAACATCGGGGAAGCGGTCGGTATCATTGCGGCACAGTCTATCGGTGAACCCGGTACCCAGCTGACGATGAGAACCTTCCATACCGGTGGTATCGCCGGAGGCGATATTACTCAGGGTCTGCCCCGCGTCGAAGAACTCTTCGAAGCCCGCAGCCCCAAGAAGCCCTCGATCTTGGCTGATTTTGACGGAACGGTCAAAATTGATGATACCAAGAAGAACCGCCACGTGATCGTGACCTCGGCAGACGGCGAAAACGAAAAGAGCTATCTGATTCCTTACGGTCTGCGCATCATTGTGGAAGACGGACAAGCCGTGGTTCGCGGTCAGGCATTGACCGAAGGTCTGCGTAAGTCCACCGATATTATTCGAATCGACGGCACCGCTGCCGCTTACGAATATATCGTAAAAGAAATTCAGAAGGTTTACCGTCTGCAGGCGGTTGAAATCAACGACAAGCACGTTGAAGTCATTGCCCGTCAGATGACCAGAAAAGTCCGCGTGGAAAATCCCGGTTCTACCAAGCTCCTTCCCGGCGCAATGGTAGAAGTGACCGAGTTTGAGGATGCCAATGCCGCCGTTCGTGCCAGAATGGAAGCAGGGGAAGCGGTGGTAGAAGCAACTGCCTCGCCGCTGCTCTTGGGTATCACCAAAGCAGCCCTCTCCACCGAATCGTTCCTTTCCGCTGCTTCCTTCCAAGAAACCACCAAGGTCTTGACCGAAGCTGCCATCAAGGGCAAGGTCGATCCTCTTATGGGTCTGAAGGAAAACGTCATTATTGGCAAACTGATTCCTGCCGGTACCGGTATGGAAAAATACCGCGACGTTCAGATTCGCAACATGGAAGCGGTCGACGAAGAAGACAGCATCTTTGGTTGATTTGCGGTAAAACCTACCATATTTAACAAATGTTTTATCCCGGAATTGTGCAAAATGCAGAAAAGCGTTTTGCACTTCCGGGCAGGTGTTGCATTTTTTTTTGAAATGTGATACGATAAAACGAATATTGAAGAAAGGAGATGCACTATGCCAACATTTAACCAATTGGTAAGATTTGGTCGCGAAAAGGTAAGCTACAAGTCCAAATCCCCCGCTCTGCAGCAGAGCATGAACTCTTTGAAAAAAGAGACCGTTGCGATTTCCTGCCCCCAGAAGCGCGGTGTTTGCACGAAAGTTTCTACCAAGACTCCGAAGAAGCCGAACTCGGCTCTCCGTAAAATTGCAAGAGTCAGATTGACCAACGGTAACGAAGTGACGGCTTATATCCCCGGGATCGGTCATAACCTGCAGGAACACTCTGTTGTTATGATCCGCGGCGGAAGAGTCAAAGACCTTCCCGGTGTTCGTTACCACATCATCCGTGGCACCTTGGATACCCAGGGCGTAAACGGAAGAAACCAAGGTCGTTCCAAGTATGGAGCGAAGAGAGCCAAAGCTTCCAAGTAAGCGGCTTTCAGGTTGTGCTTAGCGTTTTGCATCATGAAATAGATTCTGATCAAAAGCCAAGCACTCACCGGCAGCAATGGCTGTCGGAGTACCGAAGATATCATTTATAATATTATGAAGGAGGGAAGTTCTAGTGCCACGCAGAGGTCAGATTTCCAAAAGAGACGTCCTGCCGGATCCGATCTACGGATCTAAGTTGGTTACCAAACTGGTAAACAACATTATGTTGGACGGTAAAAAAGGTGTTGCACAGAAAATCGTTTACGATGCATTTGAAATCGTAAAAGAAAAGACCGGCAACGATCCCCTTGAAACATTCCAGAAGGCCCTTGAGAACATTATGCCTGCACTCGAAATCAAAGCAAGAAGAGTGGGCGGCGCTACCTATCAGGTACCGATTGATGTTCGGCCTGACAGAAAGCAGACCTTGGGTCTTCGCTGGCTCATCACCTATTCCAGAGCTCGCAGCGAAAAGAACATGTGTGAGAGACTTGCAAACGAAATTATCGACGCTACCAACAACATCGGCGGCGCTGTTAAGAAGAGAGAAGATACTCACAAAATGGCAGAAGCAAACAAAGCTTTTGCTCACTACAGATATTAATCAAGCTGTTCCTGCGGCATAAAATGCCGGACATCGGGAACAATCTTAAAAAAAGAAACGGAGCTTACAATGCCGAGAGAATACCCACTTGAAAGAACCAGAAACATCGGTATCATGGCTCATATCGACGCCGGTAAGACGACCACCACGGAGCGTATCCTGTATTACACGGGTAAAACGCACAAGCTTGGTGAAACGCACGACGGCGCTGCGACCATGGACTGGATGGAGCAGGAGCAGGAAAGAGGTATTACCATTACCTCCGCTGCTACCACTTGCTTCTGGAGAAACAACAG
Organism: Eubacteriales bacterium; assembly: GCA_045580105.1. Lineage (GTDB taxonomy): Bacteria > Bacillota > Clostridia > Oscillospirales > SIG627 > RGIG5579. Next base: position 18,085 of record JAZNNH010000070.1, read on the forward strand.
AATCAACATCATCGATACCCCCGGCCACGTTGACTTCACCGTTGAGGTGGAGCGTTCCCTGATGGTACTTGACGGTGCAGTTGCTGTCTTCTGTGCCAAAGGCGGTGTCGAGCCCCAGTCTGAAACCGTATGGCGTCAGGCTACCAAGTACAATGTACCCAGACTTGCTTACGTCAACAAGATGGACATTGGCGGCGCAAACTTCTATCGCGTTGTGTCCCAGATCCACGAAAGACTGAAAGCGAACGCAGTACCGATCCAGCTCCCGATCGGAGCAGAAGATGAATTCCGCGGTTTGATTGACCTTGTCAAGATGCGCGCTTTCATCTACACCAACAACGACGGTACTGAAATCCTCGAGGAAGACATTCCCGCGGATATGAAGGATAAGGCAGAAGAGTACAGAACCCAGCTTCTCGAAAATATCGCAGAAAGCGATGATGCACTCTTCGAAAAATATCTGGAAGGGGAAGAACTCACCGAAGAAGAAATTCACGGTGCCATCCGTGCAACCACCATTGCCGGTAAAATGATCCCCGTTCTTTGCGGTACTTCTTACCGCAACAAGGGCGTACAGAAACTTCTGGATGCCATCATTGAGTATATGCCTTCTCCTCTTGACATTCCTGCCATCGTTGGTAAGAAGCCCGGCTCTGATGAAGAGGAAGAGCGTCCTTCCAGCGAAGAGGAACCCTTTGCAGCACTGGCATTCAAGATCGCAACCGACCCCTTCGTCGGAAGACTTTGCTTTGTCCGTGTATATTCCGGCTCTGTTGAAACCGGTTCTACCGTTTACAACGCCGTGAAAGGCAAGAGAGAAAGACTTGGCCGTATCGTTTTGATGCACGCCAACCACAGAGAAGATGCCGATAAGATCTACGCCGGCGATATCGCTGCCGTAATCGGTGTCAAGTACACCACCACCGGTGACACCCTCTGTGATGAAAAGAACCCCATCATCCTCCAGTCCATGGACTTCCCGGATCCCGTTATCCGTGTTGCCATCGAGCCCAAGACCAAGGCAGGACAGGAAAAGATGGGTATCGCCCTGTCCAAGCTTGCAGAGGAAGACCCCACCTTCAAGGTATCCACCGATGAAGAAACCGGTCAAACCATCATCGCAGGTATGGGCGAGCTGCACCTTGAGATCATTGTTGACAGACTTCTTCGCGAATTCCGTGTGGAAGCAAACGTCGGTAAACCTCAGGTTGCATACCGTGAAACCATTCGCAAGTCTGCTACTGTTGACGTGAAATACGCTCGTCAGTCCGGCGGTAAGGGTCAGTATGCTCACGTTAAGATGACCATCGAACCCAACGAACCCGGCAAGGGCTATGAATTCATCAATAAGGTAGTGGGCGGTGCCATTCCGAAGGAATATCTGCCCGCAGTCGATGCAGGTATCCGCGGAGCAATGGAAAGCGGTGTGGTTGCCGGCTACAACGTAGTTGACACCAAGGTAACCGTATTCGACGGATCTTACCACGAAGTTGACTCCTCTGAAATGGCATTTAAGATCTGCGGATCGATGGCATTCAAGGAAGCAATGAGAAAGGCCGATCCTACCATTACCGAGCCGATCATGAAGGTTGTTGTGGTTACTCCCGACGACTACATGGGCGACGTTATCGGTAACATCAACCAGCGCCGCGGAAGCGTGCTTGGTATGGAAGCTGTTGGCGGTGGCCAGCAGATCAACTGCGAGGTTCCTCTGGGAGAAATGTTCGGTTATGCTACCGACCTTCGTTCCAAGACTCAGGGCCGTGGCACCTACGTTATGGAGCCCGACCACTATGCAGAGGTTCCCGTATCCATTCAGCAGCAGATCATTAAAAAGTCTGCCAACTAATTAAAAATTAAAATTTGTAAAAAACAATTTTTAGGAGGAAATAACAATGGCAAAGGCAAAATTCGAAAGAAATAAACCCCATGTAAACATTGGTACCATCGGTCACGTTGACCATGGTAAGACCACCCTTACCGCTGCAATCACCAAGACCCTTTCTCTGGGCAACGGCAACATCGAATTCATGGCATATGACCAGATCGATAACGCTCCCGAAGAAAGAGCAAGAGGTATCACGATCAACACCAGACACGTAGAATATGAAACCGAGAACCGTCACTACGCTCACGTTGACTGCCCCGGCCACGCTGACTACGTTAAGAACATGATCACCGGTGCTGCTCAGATGGACGGCGCAATCCTCGTTGTTGCTTCTACCGACGGTCCTCTCCAGCAGACCCACGAGCACATCCTGCTCGCTCGTCAGGTAGGCGTTCCTGCAATCGTTGTATTTATGAACAAAACCGATATGGTTGACGACGAAGAATTGCTCGAACTGGTTGAAATGGAAATCCGCGAACTTCTCTCCAAGCACGAATTCCCCGGTGACGATATTCCGATCATCAAGGGTTCTGCAAGAGATGCTCTCGAATCCACCAACACCGATCCTTCCGCTCCCGAATACAAAGCTATTTTCGAGCTGATGGCTGCTGTTGACTCCTACATCCCCACTCCCGACAGAAAGGCAGATCTGCCCTTCTTGATGCCTGTTGAAGACGTCTTCTCCATCACCGGCCGTGGTACTGTTGCTACCGGCCGTGTTGAAAGAGGTCAGCTGAGAATGGGCGACGAAATCGAAATCGTTGGTCTGAAAGAAACCAAGAAGAGCGTTGTTACCGGTATCGAAATGTTCCGCAAACTGCTCGACTATGCTGAAGCAGGCGACAACGTAGGTGTTCTGCTCCGTGGTGTTGACAAGAAAGAGATCGAAAGAGGTCAGGTTCTTGCGAAACCCGGTTCCATCAATCCTTACACCAAGTTTGTTGGTCAGGTATACGTTCTCACCGAAAAAGAAGGTGGCCGTCATACTCCTTTCTTCAACAACTACAGACCTCAGTTCTACTTCAGAACCACCGACGTTACCGGTGTTATCAACCTGCCTGCAGATGTTGAAATGTGCGCACCTGGCGACAACGTTGATATGAACGTTGAACTGATTGCTCCTATCGCAATCGAAAAGGGTCTTCGCTTCGCTATCCGTGAAGGCGGTAGAACCGTTGGTTCCGGTGTCGTTACCGAAATCATTGGCTAATTCAATATCGATCTTCAGGGGTTGGTGAAATTCCACACCGGTGGTAAAGTCCACGAGCCGCAAGGCAGAACAGGCGAGATTCCTGTACCGACGGTAGAGTCCGGATGATAGAGGATCATTTGTAACGTACGTTACGCTTTTAAACACCCCTGCATAAAATTGCAGGGGTGTTTTTTCGTGGAGGATTTATGAAACAAAAAAATGTACTGCGCAACGTTGCCAAAATTGCCATTTTGGCTTCTCTTGCCGCCGTTTTGAATCTGTTTACGTTCCCGCTTCCCATTTTTCCGCCTTTTTATGAACTGGATCTGTCGGATGCCGTTGTCTTGATCGGCGGTTTTGCGATGGGACCGTGGGCGGTTGTGATTATGGAAGCGATCAAACAACTGATTAACATTACGGTAAACGGAAGCATTACGGCGTTTGTCGGAGAACTTGCCAATTTCCTGATGGGGCTTGCATTTGTGCTTCCCGCCTCGCTGTTTTATCAGAAGAAAAAAACACAAAAGCGCGCGTTCTGCGGAATTGGATTGGGACTTGTTTCCCTTGTAATCGTTTCTGCGCTTTTGAACTATTTCTTCCTCATTCCCACGTATTCGAAGGTGTTCGGCTTTGATGCGGTGCTGAAAATGTCCCAAAAGGTCATTCCCGCCATCCAAGATTTGAAAACCTTGGTCTTGTTTGCCACCGTGCCGTTTAATTTGATGAAGGGCTTGATCTGCTCGTTCGTGACGGTTCTTCTTTATAAGCGCATCTCGCCCCTTTTGCACAAGTAAACAATGGAACCGATCGAAAGAAAACTGAAAGCGCTTCTGAAAGAAAGAGAGCGTGTGATCCTTGCCATTGACGGCCCGTGTGCATCCGGAAAAACAACGCTGGCGAGACGATTGGCACAAAAGTTTGATGCCAATCTGATTCATATGGATGATTTCTTTCTCCGTCCTGAGCAAAGATCGCCCGAGCGACTTTCCGAGCCCGGCGGAAATTTGGATCGCGAGCGTTTTTTCGAAGAGGTGATCACACCACTTTTGAAGGGCGTCCCGTTTTCTTACCGTCCGTATTTGTGCTCGGAAGGAAGGTTGGGGAAACCGATTTCGATGGCTCCGAAGGGGATGACCATCATCGAGGGAAGCTATTCCCATCATCCCTATTTTGGCGATCCGTATGACTGTAAGCTGTTTTGCACGGTTTCCAAAGAGGAACAGAAAAGAAGAATTCTGCTCAGAGAAGCTCACCTGCACGCGCGCTTCTTTCAAGAGTGGATTCCGATGGAAGAACAGTATTTTCGGTTTTTCAAAATCGAAGAACAGGCGGATTACGTGATCCGATGACTTTTTTGGCAAGGGGAAAACGGTTGTTTTGCAGATGAAATATAACGGTAATGTGAAAATTTCCAAAAACATTTTGTTTTTGGAAATTTTTTTCTTGACAAATTGAAAAAGAATGGTATAATAATGCAAGTGTAAAGAAAAAATATTTACACTAAGGTGGGAGGGGATCGAATGTTTGAAAAAGATTTGTCCTTGTCCCTTTTGTATGATTTGTATGCTCCGCTTTTGTCCGAAAAGAAACGGGACGTGTTTGAGGGCTATTTTTTGTCCGACTTGTCTCTTTCGGAAATTGCAGAGGATACCGGCACCAGCCGACAGGCGGTGCGCGATCTGATTGCCCGAACCAAAAGTGAACTTTTGGCGTATGAAGAGAAGATCGGGCTTATGAAAAAGCGAAATGAACTCCTTTCGCTTTGTGATGCTTTGAGAAAAGCGGAAAAAGAAGAGCAAAAAGAGATCATCGATCGAATCGCGGAGATCTTGTGAGGAGGTGAGTGTGTGTTTCAAAGTTTGATGGACAAAATGGCAAATGCCTTTCAGTCTTTTAAAAACAAAGGAAAATTAACACCCGCCGACGTCAAGGTCGGAATGCGGCAGATCAAGCTGGCTCTCTTGGAAGCGGACGTCAACTTTAAGGTTGTCAAAGAGTTTGTGAATCGTGTCAGCGAGCGCGCGGTGGGTCAGGAAGTGCTGGAAAGTCTTCTGCCTCATCAGCAAATCGTAAAAATCGTTCGCGAAGAGCTGGTCGCCATTATGGGCGAAACCAACGAAAAGCTCACCATTTCACCGAAGCCCCCCACGGTCGTGATGATGTGCGGTCTGCAAGGTAGCGGTAAAACCACCCATTCGGCAAAACTTGCCAAGTGGATGAAAAAGCAGGGAAAACGACCCCTTCTGGTCGCCTGTGACATTTATCGTCCTGCGGCCATCACCCAGCTGAAAGTGGTTGGGGAACAGGTGGAAACTCCTGTTTTTGCGCTGGAAGATTGCAAGGACGCCGTCAAAATCGCCCGAGAAGGGGTAAATTTTGCCGAGAAGAATGCGTATGATCTGGTAATTTTAGATACTGCCGGTCGTCTTCACGTTGATGAAGAATTGATGGCGGAACTCAAACAGATCAAGGAAAGCGTCAATCCCACGGAAATTTTGCTGGTAGTTGACTCGATGACCGGTCAGGATGCGGTGAACGTGGCGGAAAGCTTCCATGAGCTTTTGGACATCACCGGTGTCATCCTCACCAAACTCGATGGTGATACCCGAGGCGGTGCCGCTTTGTCGGTACGCTTTGTGACAGGCAAACCCATTAAGTTTATCGGTGTGGGAGAAAAGCTCGATCAGATCGAACCGTTCTATCCCGACCGTATGGCAAGCCGAATCATCGGCATGGGGGACGTGCTCACCTTGGTCGATCGCGCCCAAGCGGCGTTTGATGAAAAGAAAGCAAAGGAAATGGAGCAAAAGCTCCGCCAAAATTCCTTTACACTGGAAGATTATATGGAGCAGTTCGAGCAGCTCAAGAAAATGGGTTCCTTGGATCAGCTGATGGGCTTGATCCCGGGAATGAAGCCCGGCGCCCTGCAGGATGCCCAGATTGATGAAAAGCAGCTCGATCGAACGCGGGCCATCATCCAGTCTATGACCCCCCGAGAGCGGCAAAAGCCCGACATCATCAATGGCTCTCGGAAAAGAAGAATTGCTGCCGGCTGCGGACAAACGGTGGAGGAAGTCAACAAGCTTCTGCGCCAGTTTGAAGCCATGAATAAAATGATGAAGAAGCTGACCGGCAACAAAGGCAAATTCGGCAGAATGAAATTCCCGTTTTCGGGATTTTAAGATATCAAAGGAGGTGAAACTATGGCAGTTAAGATCAGACTCAGAAGAATGGGTGCTAAGAAAGCTCCTTTCTACCGCGTAGTGGTTGCAGATTCCCGCTATCCCCGTGATGGCAGATTCATCGAAGAAATCGGTACTTACAATCCTCTGATGGATCCTCCCGCAATCAACATTGACGTAGAAGCTGCAAAGAAGTGGATCGCCAACGGCGCACAACCCACCCAGACCGCAAAGAGCATTCTGAAAAAAAGCGGCGCGATTGAATAATCAAGGAGCAGACGATGAAACAAATACTCGTTGATATCGCAAAGGCGCTGGTATCGAAGCCCGAAGAGGTTGTTGTGACCCAACGACAGGATGGAAGCGTTCTCCACCTGGAGCTGAGCGTGGCGCCTGAAGATATGGGCAAAGTGATAGGCAAGCAGGGAAGAATCGCCAAGGCGATCCGTTCCGTTATGAAAGCTTGTGCTACCAAAGAAAATGTAAAAGTTATGGTCGATATCATTTGACCCAAAAGAAAAGGCAAGGGATTTCCCTTGCCTTTTCTTTTTTTTGCGACGCTCTGTCTAGGAATTTTTTTCTAAGAGGAGAGGGGAGTGTGATCGGAAAGGAAAAAGAATCCTTGCTTTCCGAAAACAGATTAAGGCGGCAAAAGACAGAAAAAACCAGAAAAAAGTGAAAAGAGGGCAGATCTGTCCTAAGATATTGAGCGGAAGATGGGAGTAATCCCAAACCCCAAGCCCCAAAGAAACGTTGACAAGCAAACCGCACAAAAATTCGAGCTGGGTGATGATCACGGCACAGGTGACCGCCTTCCAAATTCGCCGAACGCGACCGAGAGCAAGATCGACCAAGCGAATCGAAACCAGACAAATCCCTCCTAAAAGCCCCATCGAAAGGTGCGTTCTTCCGCGAAACAGGAGTTCTATGATCGGATAGAGTATTGCACCCAGTAAAAACAGAACCAAAAACTCAAAACTGCGCTTTTTCATCGTTTCCTCCTCGTGGTTTTCTTTGTAGTATGAGAACAAAAAGAGGAAAATAATCCAAAAAAGCCGATTTTTTCGTTACCATTCTTTATCAAATTTGTAAATATTTTTTGAATTTTAAAAAATTGGGATTGCATCACATATTATGATAAGGTATAATCGACTGTGCTTGGCGAGCTGAGATGCGGGAGGTTGCTGCGTCTATGGCGCAGGTTTTTCCGCGGAGCATGTCCGACAATCGGGCGAAAGCAAGTGTACGCTGCTTTCTCCGCCTGAGGTATCCGCCTGAGGCGGAGTCATTTACTGAGGGCGAAAAGAAACACCCGAGCACGTATTCACTTGGGCTTCCCACCAAGCAAACAATGCTTTTTCGTGTGAAAAAGCAACTATATTAATAATAGGAGGCAAAAAAATGGCAAAGAACGAAAAGATTCGCATCAGACTCAAGGCGTATGATCACACGATCATCGACCAGAGCGCGGAAAAAATTGTCGAAACTGCAAAACGTCAGGGTTCTAAGGTGTCCGGTCCCATCCCGTTGCCCACCGAAAAAGAAATCGTGACCATCTTGCGTGCAGTTCACAAGTACAAAGATTCCCGCGAACAGTTCGAGCTTCGCACCCACAAGAGACTCATCGACGTGCTCTCTCCTTCCAAGGCAACCGTAGATGCATTGATGTCGATCGAGCTTCCCGCCGGTGTTGAACTGGAATACCGATTCGAGTAAGCCAGTCACCCGGAAAACGAGTCATGTTGGGAAATCCCAACCAATAACATGTTTTTAGGAGGAACAAATGAAAAAAGCAATTATCGGCAAAAAAATCGGAATGACTCAGCTGTTTACTGAAAACGGCGCTGTGATCCCTGTAACCCTGATCGAAGCAGGTCCCTGTGCAGTAGTTCAGAAGAAAACCATGGACAAGGACGGCTATAGCGCAGTTCAGCTCGGTTTTTCCGACATCGCAGAAAGAAAACTTACGAACCCCGTAAAGGGTCATTTCAAGAAGAGCGGCGTTGTGTACAAGAAGTACCTGAAAGAATTCCGCTTGGATCAGGCAGAAGAGATGAACGTTGGTGACACCATCAGCGCTTCCATCTTTGAAGAAGGCGAAAGCGTTGACGTAACCGGCATCACCAAAGGTCGCGGTTACACCGGCGCCATCAAGAGATGGAATCTCCATCGTCTTCGTATGACTCACGGTACCGGCCCTGTACACCGTCAGTCCGGTTCTATGGGTGTAATCGACCCCGCCAGAATCTTCAAGAACAAGAAGATGGCAGGTCAGTATGGTAACGAACAGGTAACTGTTCTCAACCTCAAAGTAGTGAAAATCGATGCGGAAAAGAACATTCTCGCAGTTCGCGGCGCCATCCCCGGTGCAAAGAACGGCATCGTGTTCATCCGTGACAGCGTAAAAGCTTAATCCAAGAGAAGGGAGAAAAACAAGATGCCTAACGTAAAAGTTTATGATATGGCAGGACAGGTAACCGGTGAAATCGCCCTTTCCGAGGAACTCTTCGGTGCAGAAATCAACAAGAGCGTTTTGCACAGCGTTGTCCGCGCATATCTGATCAATCAAAGACAGGGTACTCAGTCTACCAAGACCCGCAGCGAAGTTTCCGGCGGCGGTAAGAAACCCTGGAAGCAGAAGGGTACCGGCAGAGCTCGTCAGGGTTCCACCCGTTCTCCTCAGTGGACCCACGGCGGTATAAGTCGGGGGCCAAGCGGGCTTAGGA
>JAZNNH010000071.1:0-6967 GCA_045580105.1 Eubacteriales bacterium
GCTGCTCCCGTCGTTGCAAAGATAGCAAAGGATATGGGCATACTTACAGTAGGTATCGTTACTAAGCCCTTTGCTTTCGAGGGTAAAAGACGTATGGATCAGGCTGAAGCGGGTATTGCCCGTCTTGGCGAGATCGTTGATTCTCTTATCGTTATCCCCAATGAAAGACTGAAGCAGGTTTCAGATACACGCATTACATTGGCAAATGCATTTGATGTTGCCGACGATATACTTCGCCGCGGTGTTGCCAGCGTTGTTGAGCTTATAAACGGCACGGGCACTATCAACCTCGACTTTGCTGACGTTACGACTATTATGCACGATGCGGGCTATGCTCATATGGGCGTTGGCTCTGCAAAGGGTCAGGGTAAGGCGGAAGCTGCCGCTAAGATGGCAATTCAGAGTCCCCTTTTGGAGACTAGCATTGCAGGCGCTCGCGGTATTATCATCAATATCACCGGTTCTTCTGATATCGGCTTCGAAGAAGTTGAAATCGCTTCCTCTATGATTCGCGAACAGGCACATCCCGATGCCAACATCATCTGGGGTGCTGCATTCGACGAAACCCTCGAAGACGAAATCAAGGTTACCGTTGTGGCAACCGACTTCGGTGCAAAGATGGATGCCAAAGCCGAAGCAAAGCACACTTCCTTGGAAGATGATCTGAGCATCATCACCGAGCAGAAGAGTGTTCCGCTTTCCGCAGAAAAGCAGAAAGAATTGGCTGAACTGGTCAAAGACGAAGACAATCTCGATGCTTTGATCGGAATTCTTCAAAACAACCGCAAGAAAACCTATTTTGAAGACTAATCCAAACAGGTAAAAGCAGATAACCCCATCGATTCGCTTTTTCGGATCGATGGGGTCTTTTTTTGAACAGACGGTAAAAAAAGCTGATTTTGATTGCTTTTTCTCAAAATTCCTTGCTTTTTTCATCAAATAATGATAAAATAGTTTAAATTTTGATCATCGAAAGGATATTGTGAAATGAAAGAAAAGTGGAACACTTTTTGCGATAGATACGGAAGAATGATCTATCCTTTTGTTTATTTTTCCGCTTTTTTCATCCTCGATTTTCTCTTCCGCTTGATTTACGTGGACGCCAGTGTTGCCAATGCCTTCCACTGGGTGCCGAATCTTTTTACTCTTTGTTGGTCTTCCATTTTTGCACTTGCCGCATTTTTGATTCCGGGAAAAGCAAAAAAGATCGTGATGTCCGTTTTACTTGGCATTTTCGTCGTCCTTGCTTTTGTCCACGCCGTTTTATATCACGTGGCGGGCACCTTCCTCTCGTTCTCGGATCTTGCCTTTGCGGAAGACGGTGCCGCGTTTATCAGTCTTCAGTATCTGACCTTCTCCCCAAAGGTGTATCTTGCCATTCTCTTTGCTCTTTTCCTCGGCGTTCTTGCCATTTTTATGGCTCCCAAAAAAGAAAGCCATTGCTGCGTTTGCTTCATTGTTTGCGTGTCTCTTCTGGCTCTGTCTGTGATCGGAATCATCATCAATCACAGCGTCAATCATCGCACGGGAACGGGCAATCGCTTCGTTTGGACGGATACCTATCACCCCGGCTCGGTTTACGCCAATTATACCGAATTTACCAACCCCAATGAATGCTTGATGATTTGCGGTCAGTATCAATATTTGTTTCGCAGTTTGACGCAGTCCTTGGGCGACTATTTGAATTTCGGTCAAATGCGCAAAGACTTGGATGCCTATTATGCCGAAAAAGAGGAAACACCGCAATCCAATGAAATGACTTCCGCCCTTGAGGGGCAGAACTGCATTGCGATTTTGCTCGAATCCATTGACACTTGGATGATTACAAAGGAATTTATGCCAAACCTTTGGTCGCTCAAAGAAAACAGCGTGGATTTTGTCAATCACTACACGCCACTGTTCTTAAGCGCGGGCACGTTCAACACGGAATTTGCCTTGAACATCGGGTATTATCTCCCGTCCACCGGCACCAGTGCCAGTACCTATGCGACCAATATTTACCCCAATTCTCTTCCGAATCTGTTTCGAAATAAGGGGTATACCACCCACTCTTATCACACCCTTGCCGGTCGCTATTACAACCGCGAAGTGGTGCACCCGCTTTGGGGCTATGAGGATTACGTAGACTACGTGGAAATGGGCTTGGTCGGAGATCAGACGCGCGACACGACCCTTATGGGCGGCTATGATGAAATGGTCAACCACGACAAACCCTTCTTTGATTACGTTATCACCTATTCCGGTCACGGACCGTATAACGAAGTGCGAAGTATGATTTCCGCAAGACACATGGAAAAAGCCATAGAGCTGGCGCAAGAAAGCGGCATCACGACCGGTAACGAGGATACTTGGAATCAGTTCGTGCGCGCCTTGGCACACGTTCAGGAAGTCGATCAGTTTATCGGAAGCTTTGTCAGAGCCATGAAGCAGGACGGCACCATTCACAACACCACGCTGGTGCTCTTCACGGACCATTACAGCAAATATCTGACCGATACGGAATTTGTTATGGAACTCAAGGGCGCTACGGATATGTATTCGATCTGTCACACCCCGTTCTTCATTTACAGCGAAAAATTGGAACCGCAGAAGGTGGAAAAAATCACCTCCTCCGTGGATATGTTGCCCACGGTTGCCAATCTCTTCGGACTTGACTACAACGCACGCTACCTTGCCGGCAACGATGCATTCGGCGACAAAGGCGGCTTTGTTTGCTTTAAAGACTATTCGTGGATCGATGAAACTATGCAGTGGACACCCGAATATCAAGGAGAGATGACCGAGCACGTTCAGAAACGCAATCAAGAGGTTCGTTCGCTCCTGAACGCTTCTTGGAACACCGTGAAAACCAATTATTTTGCGTATCTGCAAAAGAAAGCGCAATAGAAAAAAAGCTCTTTACAGAGCTTTTTTTTGTTTGTCATATTCTTCTTTTGTGATGGAGTAGGTCAGGATTCTTTGTTTTGTTCCGCGCTTGTAAAAGGTTTCCTTGCGCTTGGTGTCTTCCCGAAAGCCCAGACGAGCAAGGACCTTTTGACTGGCAAGATTTTCTTCCATAAAGCGAGCGCTCAGTCGCTGCAGACCCAAGGTGCAAAAGCCGTATTCCATCACCCGACTCAATGCTTCGGGTGCCAAGCCGCGTCGGTGAAAGGCGGGAGAGAGAACGTAGCCCACCTCCGCGGTCTTTTTGCGTTCATAAATTTCGGTAAAGCCGCAGGTTCCGATCATTTTCCCGCTTTCCTTATCCACCAAAGCCCAATCGAAAAACGAGGCGTTTTGATATTGCTTTTGCAGATACCGGATGTGTGCTCTTGTAAAGGCGCGGGAGGTGTGCGGCTCCCAAAGCAAGTATTTCGAGGTTTCGGGATCGCGCGAGTATTCGAACATATCCTCCTCATCGCAAGGCAGGATTTTTCTGAGAAGCAGGCGAGGGGTCTCGAGATTGCAAATGGCGCGAAAGCTCTTTCGAATGGGGCCGGAAAAGAGAATTTGCATTACAGCAAGGTAAAGGTTCCGAATTTGTCGGAACGGTGGAAGTCAACGGCATCTCTTTGGAGAGGAGCCCAAGAAAGATAGTGTTCCTCTTCGGTCAGATCTCCGCATTTGAATGCGTTTCCGGTGAAGGTGTAACCGGGTTTGAAATCAATCTTTCCGTAGACGGCATAGATGGTTTCGTTGGGGATAAAGAGGGTCACCTGCCATTTATCTTCCAGAATTTCTGCCTTCACTTCGGGCATGTGAGGCGTTTTCAAGTCCACGCGGTCATAGCGGTCGGGACCGATTCCGAACAGATACGCGCCCCCTGCATTCATTTCAAAATTGATGTAAGACGAGCTTTTTTCGGGAGCGAAGTTTAAAAAGATTTCCAAACAACTGTCTTCGCAAACCTCTCCCCCCGGCTCCAAATACGTGATGCGAGGATTCTTTTCATAACAGCAAAGCTGAAATAAAAAGCCCTTGTTTTCCATATAAATTCCTTTAAAACGGCAATCGGGCGTGTAGGTCGAGCCCCACGGAACGTCTTGAATTTTAGCTTCTGTTGCCGCATCCAATGCCTCTTGGTTGCCGCGAATTATTCCATAGTTCATAGAAACCTCCTAAAATGGTAAGTGTACAATTCATTATAAAGGCAAAAATCTTAATTTGCAAGGAAAAATCAAAAAACTATGGAAATGAAAACGGCTTTCGTGTATAATGAAAGAAAGATAATAGGGGAGTGTTTGCCGTGCTGGGATATGTAAAATGTGACGAAGCAGAACTGAAAGGAAAGCATCACCGTCTTTACGGTGCAGTTTATTGCGGTCTGTGTCATTCCATTCGCTCGATCAAAGCCCACGCACTCCTTCCGTTTTTCAGCTACGATTTCGTATTCCTCGCCCTGTTGCGGATGCTCGTTCTTGAGGAAAAAATGCAATTGGAAAAGGGCTTTTGCTTGCTTCATCCGTTTCGCAAGAAGAAGCAACGGATGGCACACAACAAAAGCTTGGAATACAGTGCCTATGCGGCGCTGGTGCTGACCATCGAAAAAATGAAAGACGATTTGATTGATCGTGACCGCTCGTTTCTTCAGCTCTTGCCGATTCGAGTCGTGCTTCCGATTTTAAATCGCGAAAGACGCTCGTTTGAAACAAAGACGGGTACTGACTCTGCCCTCGCCCAACGCATTTCGGAAAATCTTGCCAAAGGCCGTCTTTTGGAAAAAGAGGGCGCAGGGCTGGATGCGATGTGCGACAATTTTGCAAGCTGTCTTTCCCTTTTGTTTTCCTACCAAACAACGGGGGTACAAAACCGCATTCTTTCGGGCATCGGAGATCTTTTGGGGCGCTTTCTGTATACGATCGATGCCATCGATGACAGAGAAAAGGACAAAGAAAGCGGCACCTTTAATCCGATCTTGGAACAAGGGGAGTTACCGAATGAAAAACGCTTGAGCGAGCTTGATATGGTCCTGTCGTTTTACATTTCGGAAATGAAGAAAATTTTAGATTTGACGCAGGGCGATCCGGCGTTGTTCGCTCTTTGTGATAATATCATCTGCCGCGGACTTTCCGCAGCGGCGAAAAAAATATTGAAACCGAACTTAGGAGATGCAAATGAGAGATCCTTATAAAGTATTGGGTGTCACGCCCGATACGAGTGAAGATGAAATCAAAAAGGCCTATCGTGCGCTTGCGAAAAAATATCATCCCGACAATTATGCTAACACCGAGTTTTCCGATATTGCCGGCGAAAAAATGAAAGAGATCAACGAAGCGTACGATCAGATCTTGCAAGAGAGAGCCGGCGTCGGTTCTTCCTATCAAGGGGCAAGCCAAGGATACGCAGAGCCGCAAAATGCGCGCGTCAGACAACTGATTGCTGCCGGACGGCTGGCGGAAGCGGAAGTCATTCTCGACGGCGAGAGTCAGCGCGGTGCGGAGTGGTATTATCTGAAAGGGCTTTGTGCGATGTACCGCAGGGCATACAACGATGCTGCCGCAAATTTCAGACAGGCACATACGTTGGATCCGAACAACGGGGAATATGCCGCCATGTACCGCAGATTCCAAGGGGCGCAGCAAAATTACGGCTCCTTCGGTCCTCAAACGGGCAGCGGAGAGTGTAGCGCCTGTGACATTTGCAGTCACTTGATTTGTCTTGACTGTATGTGTGAATGCTGCGGCGGCGATCTGATTTCTTGTTGCTGATATGAAAAAAACCAGAATGCTCACCATCTCTTCCCTTATGGCTGCGCTTTGCGTGGTGATTCTGTCTTTGGGAAGTTTGTTTGAAAGTCTTGATTTTTCGCTTTCTCTTCTTGCCGGACTTGTCGTGATGATTCTGTCGAGCGAATACGGCGATCGCGTAGCGGCAGGCGTTTTCGTGGTAGTGGGACTGATCGCCCTGCTTCTGCCCATTAAAACGCCGGCGGTCTATTTTCTGTCTTTGTTCGGATGGTATCCGATCGTGCAGAAAAAGATCAATATGCTTCCCCCGTTTTTTGCCAAGGTGATCAAGACCCTTTTGTTCAATGCGATCATGGCGCTTCTTCTTTTCTTGTCCGCCTTTGTTACGGGAACAGCCGATGCCGTGTGGGTGTACGCCACCCTGATCGTTCTTGCCAATCTTTGCTTTGTTTTGTATGATATTCTGCTGGATCGTTTTTTGATTTGGTATCTTCTCAAGTTAAGAAACAGACTTCGCTTTTAATGTAAGGAGCCATTATGGAGAAAAAACTGTCACCCTTTGCCATGACACCGCAAAATCCCCGCTGGCAGCTTGCAACGGCACGTTTGATGCCGCTTTACGTTCGGGATAACGACACCCGAAGTCCTTTCTTGCGCGACTATACCCGTTTGATTCACTCCACGGGATTTCGCCGCCTCAAGCATAAAACTCAGGTGTTCTTTTCCCCGCAAAGCGATCACATCTGCACGCGCATTGAGCACGTGCTCCACGTGGAGTCCATTGCGACTGCCATTGCCGATTCGCTGGGACTGAATCCCGAATTGATTCGCGCCGTTGCCGTGGGACACGATTTGGGTCATTCTCCGTTTGGTCATAAGGGCGAGAGAGTGTTGAATCAAATTTCAAAATCCGTGTTGGGAGAATCGTTCTGGCACGAAAAGAACAGTTTGTATTTTGTCGATCACATCGAGCTTTTGGAGGACGACCAGCGTTGCCGTCAACCCTTGAATTTAACCTATGCCGTTCGTGACGGCTTGATCTGTCATTGTGGGGAAGCCAAGGAAAACCATCTCTTCCCCCGTCAGGAGGCAATCGATCTGGAGGAGCTCAAAACCCCCGGCTCTGTCAACGCGTTTACCTACGAGGGCTGCGTTGTGAAAATGGCGGACCGCATTTCCTATATCGGAAGAGATATTGAGGATGCCCTCGCGCTCGGCGTTTTGACGGAAAATAATATGCATGAATTGACCGATCTTGTTTGGGAATATGCAGGGGATAAGATCAACAATACCATCATCAT
>JAZNNH010000072.1:0-9872 GCA_045580105.1 Eubacteriales bacterium
TTTTTCAATGAAATTCGCCTTACGGCAAGTGAAATACACTAAAAAGGAAAATATTTTATTTTAAAATGCAGAAGACACCAAAAGGTGTCTTTTTTGTTTTCTGGTGTAACATTACGAAAAAAATGAACGATTTTAATAGAATTTTTATATTGTCAATTTGATTTTTGAGTGTTATAATGGTAATGTTTCAAATTCTATCAAAAAAAGGAGAAAAAAGCATGAAAGCATTGGTCAAAAAATTTCCTGAAAAGGGCTTGTGGTTTGAGGACGTTCCGGAACCCGTAGTCGGAAGCGGCGAAGTCAAAATCAAAATTCGCAAAACGGCGATCTGCGGCACGGACTTGCACATCTACAATTGGGATGCTTGGTCTCAGAAAACCATTCAGACTCCTCGTGTCATCGGTCACGAATACGTTGGCGAAATTGTAGAATTGGGCGAAAACGTCAAGAACTGGAAAGTTGGTGACATTGTTTCCGGCGAAGGGCATATCGCTTGCGGTAAGTGCAGAAACTGTCTTGCCGGAAAAGGACATCTGTGCAAGGAAACCGTTGGTGTCGGTGTCAACCGCGACGGTGCATTTGCTCAGTATCTTGTCATTCCGCAGGAAAACGTTCGCAGATGTGCAAAGGACATTCCCGAAGAAATGTACGCGATCTTCGATCCCTTTGGAAATGCAGTTCACACTGCTCTCTCCTTTAACCTTGTTGGAGAAGACGTGCTGATCACCGGTGCAGGTCCGATCGGTATTATGGCTGCAGCGGTTGCTAAATTTGCCGGCGCACGCCACGTTGTCATCACTGACATCAACGACGAGAGATTGGATCTTGCCAAGAAGCTCGGCGTTGAATTTACCGTCAATACCGCAAAGAATGATCTGAAAGAATATATGGCTTCCATCGATATCAAAGAGGGCTTTGACGTCGGTCTTGAAATGTCCGGCAGCGAAATTGCACTCAACTCGATGATCGATTGCATGATCAACGGCGGTAAAATTGCTCTGCTCGGTCTTTTGAAGAGCGACACGAAGATCGACTGGTCCAAGGTGATCTTCAACGGTCTGTTTATCAAGGGTATTTACGGCAGAGAAATGAGCGAAACTTGGTACAAGATGTCTGCACTGTTGCAGGGCGGATTGGATATTTCCAACATCATCACCCATCGTTTGGACATCACCGAATTTGAAAAGGGCTTTGAAGCAATGAACAGCGGCAAATGCGGCAAAGTCATTCTCGACTGGACAAAATTAGATTAAGGAGTCATGTCATGAAAAAAAGTGCACTTCAGTATTTCAAACAAACTTGCCAGACCATCGAAAAAGAAGGTCTGACCAAAAACGAAAAAATCATCACCACACCTCAGTCTGCAAAGGTAACTCTTTCCGACGGCAAAGAAGTGATCAATATGTGTGCCAACAACTATCTTGGCTTGGGCAATAACCAAGAGGTGATCAACGCTGCCAAAGCAAGCTACGATCGCTACGGCTACGGTCTTTCTTCCGTTCGTTTTATCTGCGGCACGCAGGAACTGCACAAAAATCTGGAACGCAAATTGAGCGAATTTTTAGGCACGGAAGATACAATTCTGTATTCTTCTTGCTTTGATGCAAACGGCGGTCTGTTTGAAACCCTGCTCACCGATGAAGATGCTGTTATCAGTGATGAACTCAACCACGCCAGCATCATTGACGGTGTCAGACTTTGCAAAGCAAAACGCTTCCGCTACAAAAACAATAATATGGAAGATCTTCGTGCAAAACTCGAAGAAGCAAAAGATTGCCGTATCAAGCTCATCGCAACCGACGGTGTTTTCTCCATGGACGGTCTGGTTGCCGATCTGAAGAGCATTTGCGATCTTGCTGATGAATACGATGCTCTCGTTATGGTTGACGACAGCCACGCAGTCGGCTTTATGGGTGATACCGGCAGAGGTACTCCCGAGTACTGCGGTGTTTCCGGCAGAGTGGATATCATCACCGGTACCTTCGGTAAGGCACTGGGCGGCGCTTCCGGCGGTTTCACTTCCGGTAGAAAAGAGATCGTGGATCTTCTTCGTCAGCGCTCTCGTCCTTATCTCTTCTCCAACACTCTCGCTCCTGCTGTTGCAGCCGGTTCTTTGAAGGTTTTGGAAATGATTGAAAGCGATTATTCCATCCGCGAGAAACTCTTCAAAAACACCCGACTTTTTGCGGATAAGATCAAAGAGATCGGTCTTGACGTAATTGATGCCGGAACTCCCATCATCCCCGTTATGCTCTACGATGAGCACAAAGCCGTTGAAATGGCAAAACGTATGATGGAAAAAGGTGTTTACGTCGTTGCCTTCTCTTTCCCTGTCGTTCCTCGCGGCAAGGCAAGAATCAGAACCCAAATGTCTGCTGCTTTGAGCGAAGAAGATATTCTTTATATCGTGGATTGTTTCAAGCAGGTAAAAGAGGAAATGGGGCTCTAAGAGACCGCTTCTTCCTTTGCTATTGATATGGGTCAAATTACAATTATCACGGTTATGGAAATGATCGGCACCGTTGCATTTTCGATTTCGGGTGCCTTGATTGCTGTCAGATGCTGCCTTGACTTGTTTGGGGTTGTCTTGGTTGGATGTATCACCTCGGTCGGGGGTGGTATTATGAGAGACGTGCTTTTGGGCAAATTTCCTCCGACGGTCTTTTCCAACTGGATTCCGTTGGCGGTTGCTGCGTCGACAGCAACGATCGTTTTCATCGTTTCTTGGTTTCATGCTGAAAAATTTGAAACCTTTGAGAAACGAATTGAAAACGCGAACAATTTCTTTGATGCGATCGGGCTTGCCACGTTCTCGGTAACCGGAACGGAGATTGCTTGTGAAGCTGGCTTTTCCGATATGGCTGTTTTTTCGATTGCGATGGGCTTGATCACCGGTATCGGCGGAGGTATCGTCCGCGATATTTTGGTAGACAAAACGCCGTACGTGCTCCAAAAGCACGTGTACGCTCTTGCCGCCATTATCGGAAGTGCTCTGTATTATTGCATTCGAATTTGCGGTTATCAATTCATTGCCGTTGCCGTTGGCATTGCTGCGATCATTCTGATCAGACTGCTTGCGACGAAATTCCATTGGAAACTTCCCAAAGTGAATTGGAACAACAAGAATCCGTAGGGAGTAAACTATGACGATCCAACAATGCGTTTACGTATTAAAAATTGCGGAGTGTGGCTCTTTCAGCGAGGCGGCAAAGCAATTGTTTCTTGCTCAGTCCAGTCTTTCGGTTAGCATCAAATCGTTGGAACAGGAACTGAACATCAAAATATTTGAGCGCGTTGGAAACGGGATCTTTTTGACCGGAGAAGGCGCCGAGTTTGCACGGTATGCGCGTCAGATTGTGGAACAAAGCGAGTTTATTTCCAATCGTTATGCAAACAGCAATCCCTGCAGTCGTCTCTACGTTGCGACACAACACTACGATTTTGTTGCCGACATCTTCACCAAGCTCATCAACGAAACCGAAGAAGAACGATATCACTTTTCCTTACGGGAGATGAAAACCTACGACGTGATCCGTCAGGTGGAAACGTCTTTTTGTGACGTCGGTGTCCTTGCAATCAAAGAGTCTGATTTTGCGGTGATGGAGCGGTATTTAGCACAGCGCGCGGTAGCGTTCAATCAAGTTGTCAGAGTCACTCCGCACGTGTTTCTTCGCAAGGAGCATCCTCTTGCGGGTAAAAGCTTGATTGCGCTGGAAGAATTGATGCAATATCCTTACGTTTCCTATGAACAAGGGGAACACAGCAACCTGTTTTTCACAGAAGAGCTTGCTAATATTTCCAGTGAAAAAGAGGTGGAAATCAGTGACCGAGCCGGTTTGATGAACTGCCTACTCGGCTGTGACAGCTATACGGTTGGAACCGGTATTATGCCGTCGCTACTCAATGACGGCCGCATTGTCAGTATCCCTTTTGAAAGCAGTCATACTTACACGATAGGGTATATTTTAAGAAATGACAAAAATCTTTCTACGTTGACAAAACGCTTTATCGAACATCTTGCTAAAATTGCAAACACGTTTTAAAGAAAAGACCTTCGGCTGTGGGCCGAAGGTCTTCTTTTTCTTTTTTTAAGGTTTGATTTGTTCGAGGATAGCACGGTAGCCGAAGAAAAGCCCGGTGCCGAGAAAAACCGCGCCGACAACGTCGGTGAACCAATGTACCCCCGAGAGAAATCTTGCGATCACCATAAAAGCAATAAAGGCGGAAAGTAAATGGGTAAGACAAAACTTTAGGTGCTTGTTTTGAATGCGAGAACGAAGCTCCACCACGGCAGTCGGCATGACGCACAGAACCAAAAGCGTGGTTGACGAGGGATAGGATGCTTCTAAGCTTCCGTCTATTAAAATCGGTCTGTAATTCAAAGCCAATGTTTCAAACAGAAGAAAAACGGCAAAAAGAACTACGTAAAACGCACCGAGTAGAAGCACGCTCTGATCGACTTTCAATAGGTGTTTTCTTTGAATCCATTGTACAAGTCCAAGCGTCGCAAACCCGATCACAAACGCAAGGGGAATGATGCTGAGCCAATCAGTCAGAGTGTAAAGAGACAGATGCACTCCGGTAAGATTGTGGACAAAGCGATTGAGGGCCGCGAATCCGACTGTAGAATCATAAGGTCCCGTGACTTTGACGTCGATCCATTGGATCAAAAGGGTCCAAAGCAAAAACAGTGTGAGCAGAACAATTGAAATTTTAAGGGATCCGGCGCTTTTGTTATTCATTTTTTACCCTACCTTATTTTGTTGTATTTGGCTTATCGCCTAAATACAGTTTAAGACAGGGGAGAATGGAAAGCAAGAAACGCGGCGTCACACCATTGATACGGATCGTGTCATTGCCATTTGACGAGCATCAACACCTTAATTGTGAGAAAAAGGAATAGAAAGGTTGCAGCATATGGCTGGGAACTGATGATAAAGATCAAGGCGGTGACTGCGTTGAAAATCAAGGAAAGTTTGCTTTTGTTTCGGGTCCAAACAGGCAAACGACAGTTCTGTATCGCAAAGGTCAGGATTCCGAACACGGTGTTCACAAGGATGAGCGCAAGGTAAACCGCTTTTAAATAAGGTGAAATTTCGGTAAGGGATAAAAACGTTACGGCTTCGAAACCGGTCCCGTTCATCTGACCGAAAAGCGGAAGAAAAAAGAACGTTGCGAGGAAACAATCCAGCAAAGCAAAGAGCATTTCACGTTTCTTTGCTTCTTTTTCTTTGCTTTCCTTTTGGGCAATAGTAAGAAGCTGATCTGTAGACAGCAGCTCATCCAGTGTAATTGCAAAATACTTTGCAATGGCTTTCAAGGAGTCTATGCCGGGATAACCTCTGCCGGATTCCCATTTTGAAATTGCAGTTCTGGAAACGTAAAGGGCTTTTGCAAGTTCTTCTTGAGTTAATTGCTTTTTCTTGCGTAACTCCTGTAATTTTTCGTTTAATTCCATCTTCGGATACCTTTTTTGATATAAAATGATTTTTAATTAAATCTATTATACATTATACACAAAACGACAAAAATCTCAATGCAAAGATGAGAAAATGTACTTACAATGCGATATTGGAAAAAAAGAAATGATTTTTCACCCGTAAAAGGGCGCTGTTTGTTGCAATTTAAAATTTTGTGTTGCAAAAGTATAATATTTGTGTTAAACTATTGTTAATAAACACGTTTAATTTGCAAAATGGGAATGAATTGGCTCTTAAATTTCCCTTTTTCCCTGAACGTACAGGATCCAATCTCTTTTAGGTCGACAGAATTCATTTTCATCGCAAAAAAACTGGAGGCGTCGTGTGAATAACGGCAATTTGAATCACAAAGAAATTGACGAACGCAGCAATATTCGCTGGACGATGGTGTTTTATGACAGTTTGTTTTATCTTTTCTGCTGGTTTGTTGTATTTGTTCTTCATCCATCCATCAGCCAAGCTCTACCTGCGGCAACCAACCTATTCTATTTTTTGGTTGGCTATATTCTGTTTTTCGGATTTCGGTTTCTTTTAAAAAGCTATAAGCGCATCTTGCGTTACGGAAAAATCCACGCTTTTTCCAGAGAACTGCTTTCCGGTATTCTCGGATCGGCTATTTATCTTTCAATCGGTATTTTGTTAAGTAAGTTCTTTTACGTTGCTGAAGTTCCGATCACAACGCTTGGAATTTTTGTCACGGCTTATATCGTTATCAGCATCCTGTCTCGATTTGTTTATTTGTACCTTTATCGTTTTGCGCAAGGCGATTCGTCTTTGGCACGTTTTGTGCGGCTTGTCCTCAAAACCTTTGTCCTCGTCGATTTTGATTCGGATAAACTGGGCGCAACCTTAACTTTTTCGGGTAAGACCGAAACGCAACAGGCGCCTATCAACGAGCTGCAAAACATTGCGGAACAGTTTTCCATTCACGGACAAGTGGTAAGTATTACACAAATAAATAAGGGTTATATCAATCGCACCTATCGCGTAGAAACACGTTCGGATTCCGGTCACGTTCATAAATATACCATGCAGAGAATCAATACCAACGTGTTTCCTGATGTCGATGTGCTCATGGACAATTTTAAGCTCACGTCTTCACATCTGCATGATCGGCTGTTTTTACCCGGCCATAGAAAAAAGGGCTCGATCCAGACAATCCGTCCTACCAGAGACGGTCGTTCGTATTTTCGGGATTCTTCCGGTTGCTGGCGAATGCTTACGTATTTTGAAGACGTTTATTCTTTGGATATTCCCGACAGTCCCGAAACCTTTTATCAGGCAGGCATCTCCTTTGGATTGTTTTTGAAAGAAATGTCCGATTTGGATGTCAATGATTTTAAGGAAGTCATCCCGAATTTCCATCATACCCTCAGCCGTTACCGTGATTTGGAAGATGCCATCAAGAAGGATGCAAAAGGGCGCGTAAAGACCGTTCAACCGGAGATTGATTTTATTCGCGCGCGAGCTGATCGCTTTGATATTATTAGTACTGCTCTTGAAGGTGGAAAAATTCCGACCAGGATTTGTCACAATGATTGTAATTTGAATAACATTCTGTTTGATAATGAAACCCATTTGCCGGTGGCAATCATTGATTTGGACACCGTCATGCCCTCATCCCCCCTTTATGACTTTGGCGACAGTATGCGCATTGGAACCAATACGGCAAATGACGATGAAAAGGATTTGAGTAAGGTTTCCTGCGATTTGCATTTGTTTCGACAGTACGCAAGAGGATATTTGGAATCGTGCGGCGACGTTTTGGTTCCGGAAGAACTTGAACTTTTGCCGTATGCAGCGCTCATTGTTACGGCGGAAGACGGCATCCGTTTTCTGATGGATTATATCAACGGGGATACCTATTATAACATTTACTATCCCGGTCAAAACCTTGACCGTTCCCGAACGCAGTTGAAATTGCTTTCGGATATGGAAAAGAAATTCCCGGAAATGAAAAAGATTTTGCAAGAAATTTATGATGAGCTGCATCTTCAGGTGCAGATTCCCTAACACATAAAATAAAAAACGGAGTGACAGGATGAAAGCAATCAGAGCCATTGTGCCGGCAGCGGGAAAGGGCAAACGTCTGCAGAAAATCAGCGGTGATCTACCCAAGGCAATGTTTTGTGTCGGAAACAGACCGATGCTTGAGATCGTTCTTGAAAACATTGGCTTTGTGGACGAGAGCGACATCTATATCGTTGTTGGCTGCGGGAAAGAAAAAATCCTTGAACATTTCGGTGCGTGTTATCAGTACGTGGAACAAAAGCAGCAGCTGGGAACCGGTCACGCTGTGATGGAGTGCCGAGAATCGTTTCAGGATTTTGACGGAAACGTTCTGATTACCTTTGGCGATATGCCTCTGTTTCGTCGGGAAGAAATGGAAAAAATGTGTCGTCAGCACGAAGAGAGCGGAGCGGACTGTACCTTGATGACGGCAGAAAACCCTGATTTAACACTTTGGGCTCGTATTGTCCGCGATGGAAAAGGCGATTTTTCCGCGATTGTTGAGGGGAAAGATTGTACTCCCGAACAGGCGCAAATCAAAGAGCTCTTTTCCGGTGTTATGGTGTTTAACAACAAATCTCTGTTTGAGATTCTCCCGCTTGTCGGATGCGCCAACGTGCAGAAAGAGTATTACCTTACGGAAGTGCCGGAACTGATGGTCCGCCACGGCATGAAGGTCGAAACCTATTTTACACCCGACGGCGAAGATCTTCGCGGCATCAATACTCCGGAAGATTTGACGGTTTGCGAAGCCATTCTTTCCAAACGCTATCAATTTGCATAACCAAAAAAGGAACTGTGATCGATGCGAGCACGGTTCCTTTTTTTGATCGTTCAAAAGGATTGTGAATTATTCACAAATTTTGCCCGATTACTCTTGAAAAATACTACTGATTTTCTTTGGGAATATCGCCTAAACCAGGCGCAAAAACTGTTGACAAAGAGCACTAAAAGTTGTATAATCTATAAAATTGTAGTAATGCGTTTTGGTATTGCTCTTCACGATCCAAATTAGAACAGAAAAAGTTGTTTGAAAGGAGTTCTTTATGAAACAAGAAAACGGATTCGGAAAATTGAAATTCGTCAGTGCTCCTTCTACTTGTTTGGATAATCTTGATCTTCCTGCTCAGACTATGAAATCTCTGGGCTCTCTTGCTGTCTTTCCCGGCTTTTGCGATGTGCATGTGCATTTTCGCGAGCCGGGTTTTTCTTATAAGGAGACCATCGCATCCGGAAGCCGTGCTTCCGCCCGAGGCGGGTACACCGGTGTTTGCACGATGCCCAATCTCAATCCCGTTCCCGATACGCTCGAGCATTTAAAGCTCCAATTGAATTTGATAGAAAAGGATGCCTGCATCCGTGTTATCCCCTATGGCTCCATTACGGTTGGTCAAAAGGGGGAAGAGCTTTCCGAAATGGAAAGAATGGCACCATATGTCATCGCTTTTTCCGACGACGGACGTGGGGTTCAAAGCGACGATATGATGCGACAGGCGATGATCAAGGCAAAAAGCTTGGGTAAAATGATCGTGGCGCATTGCGAAGTCAACGACCTGCTGTTCGGCGGCTATATTCACGACGGCGTCTACGCTCGTGAGCACGGGCACAAGGGCATTTGCAGTGCCAGTGAATACGAACAGATCCGACGCGATCTGAAACTGGTCAGTGACCTTGACTGTTCTTATCACGTCTGTCATATTTCCACGAAAGAAAGCGTTGCCCTGATTCGTGAGGCAAAAAAAGCGGGACTTGATGTCAGCTGTGAAACCGGTCCCCATTATCTGATTTTAGACGAAAACGATCTGAGGGAAGAGGGAAGATTCAAGATGAATCCTCCGCTTCGTTCCCGTGAAGATCGAGAAGCCCTTTTAGAGGGAATTGCGGATGGCACCATTGATATGATTGCCACCGATCACGCTCCCCATTCCGCTGAGGAAAAATCAAAAGGGCTGGCAGGAAGTGCATTTGGAATCGTCGGCATTGAAACTGCGTTTCCTTTGCTTTACACCCACTTGGTGAAAACCGGATTCCTTTCTTTGGAAAAATTGGTCGATCTGATCTCGCTCAATCCCCGCAAACGCTTTCAGATTCCCTTGGAGGGCGGCGTTACAGTTTGGGATTTGGAACAAGAAGTGGTCATTGACCCAAACGATTTTCTGTCGGCAGGAAAAGCAACGCCTTTTGAGTCGGAGCACGTCTTTGGCTCTTGCGTTCTGACTGTTTGGAACGACAAGATCGTGTATCAAGATCAAAAATCATTGTCAACAATAGTTGGAGGAAGATAAAAATGGCAAAACGTAAGGATCTGAAAAAAATTCTGATTATCGGTTCCGGCCCGATTGTGATCGGACAAGCGGCCGAATTTGACTACGCAGGAACGCA
>JAZNNH010000073.1:0-5358 GCA_045580105.1 Eubacteriales bacterium
AATCCACCCACTCGCTGCTCACAGCGAATTTCACACGCTGCAGGCGTATTTCACATTGCGTAGCAATATTTCACCCACCCGGAAGGGTGGCTTTAGTTGAAAAACCGACAAGTCAAAACTTGTCGGTTTTTCTGGTGGGGGAAGGTGGATTCGGACCACCGAAGTCAGTGACAACAGATTTACAGTCTGCCCCCTTTGGCCGCTCGGGAATTCCCCCATATTCAACTTTTCGTCGCTACTTGGAGCTGGTGAAGGGACTTGAACCCCCAACCTGCTGATTACAAATCAGCTGCTCTGCCAATTGAGCTACACCAGCGTAACTCACCGACGACGCTGACTATCATACTACATCACTTGCAATTTGTCAAGTAATTTTTTGAAAAATAGTAGATTATTTTGCTTTCCGACAAGAAAGTGGAAAGCGCTATTGAAAATATGGACGATGCTGTGGTATAATAAGGGATACGAAAAAGAAAGGAGGGGGATGTTTTGGACAAAAACGAATTTTGGTCAATCGATAAATTGATTCCGCGTGTTTCCGTTTCGCACACCTTTGCCACAGAGTCGAAAAATCAAAACGCGCCGATCCGAAATCTGGCTCTTGATGACGTACAAACTGATTTTGAACGTCCGGTTTACCCAAACAACTCGAGAGTCGTGTCTTCCTACCAGCTTTCTTGCTCTGCCCCGTTCAGCTCTCCCCTTCTTCCAATCCTTAAAAACATCCCCGCCGTACCGTGTAGCTTTGTCCCCTGCAATACGTTTTCTCCCTCTTATCTTTCCTTAAACGAGGCACAAAGAGCATATTTTCATTATTTTTGTCAATGTGCCGACGAAGGCAAGACGGTACAAACCTCATTTGCTTATCTTCAGCTTTACTTGTGCCTTAAAATGGCCAGGTGCCAATACAAAACCGCGCTGCCAAAAGAGGTTTTCGCCGTCTGGCACCGTTATCGAACTTCTTTTCCTCTGCTCGACCGCTTATTTTGCGATACCCTATGCGACTATTCTTATTTGACCGGTCTCCCCTTGCCGTTTGAAGAGATCGGCTCGGTTTTCACCGAGCCGGACTTTCAGATTCGACCGTTTCTTATGGATCTGTATTTTTTTGATTATCTCTTTACAGAGGAGCACACGCTCAGCGCAAAAGAAATGAATTTGGTTTTGCGAATGATGACGGACATCGGTTTTCGCAAATCCAAAGCTTACCGAAGCCATCCGATTTTTTCGAGCGTGCTGGAAGACGCCGTACACAAGGCGTTGAAAATGGGTCTTTTTAATCGAAAAGATCTCAACCGGTCCCTCTTCAGCATTCAAATCCCATCCCGCCTTCGCGCAGAACGGCGACTGTTCCCAGGACTTCCGAACGAAGAAACACCGAATCGAAAAATCAGCATCACCTATCTACCGCTGATTCACGACGAGAACATTCGCGACCGATTCGCGGAAACAATCCGTTATTTGGAGCATCGGGTTCGTAAAATTTTAAAAATCAAAAACAGTTTGTCACGCATCCATATTTCAGAAGAGCATCGCTTCTTTTTAGAAGGGATTTTGCTCGAATACGAGCACCTTGGCGCCGCCGAAGCGCCGGGAGAACCGCAAAGGTCGCTCGAAAAGCCGTATCAGAAACGAAAATTAGACATTAACTTTTCCGAAGCTTCCAAGATTCAAGAAGATTCTTGGGCGGTGACAGAAAAACTAACCGAGCAATACACCGAAACCACAGGTGACACCGTCATCATCGGCGCGCAAAGCGAAGAAGACGATCAATTCGATCAAACGTATCAAAACGAATTTGAAAAACTGGAAAAACTAAGTGCGTGCGGCGACGATGAGTTTTGGGAACTTGCCGGCCGTCTTTCCGAAAGCGAAGACCAATTTATGAAAATCGCGGTCAATTTAGGCCCCAACAAAGCTAGACAATACTGCCTTGCCAACGGAATGTTTTTTGAAGCTGTTTTTGCCGCCGTCAACAGCAAAGCACAGGATACGATCGGTGACTGCGTGTTTGACAACGCAGGAGCCATATACGACGATTACCGAGAAAATCTACAATCCGTATTTCCCCCACCAAAAGGAGAATGAAATGACACACCAAGAAAACGTTAAAATCCCGAAACGAATATTGGGAACCCTCTTAAACTCCGCAGGCGCCGGTGTCGTGCCGCGCCAAGGACTGGAGTACATTGCCATCGGTCGCGAAAAGGAAATTTCCGCCATGGTCCGAGATTTGGACAACATTGCACTCGGTATGGGCGCATTTCGCTTTTTGGTCGGAAAATACGGAAGCGGCAAAAGCTTTTTGATGGGTCTGATGCGCACAAACGCACAAGAAAAGGGCTTTGTAACCGCGGACTCGGATCTGACCCCGGAACGCCGTTTTCACGGCACCTCCGGTCAAGGTCTTGCCACGTTTCGCGAGCTGATTCGCAATCTTTCTTGCAAAGCAATGCCTGACTCTAACGCCCTTCCTTCCATTCTCACCACTTGGTTTCAGTCCCTCCAATTAAAAGGAATCACCGAAGAAGGGTTTTCTCCCGAAAGTGAGGAGCTGAACACCTTTGTTCGAAACGAAATTTTCAAAACCTGCCAAGAACTTCAGGGCTACGTGAACGGGTTTGATTTTGCCAAAGCTCTCAACTGTTATTTCAACGGATACACCACCGGAGACGATGCGCTCATGGATGATGCGCTTCGCTGGCTTCGAGGCGAATTTTCCGCTAAAACGCAGGCAAGAATGTCCCTTCTTCGAATCAATTCCGTCATTGACGATCAGAACTGGTATGACTATTTAAAGCTTTACGCGGTCTTTTTCCGTTTGATCGGCTACAAGGGCTTTGCCATTTTCTTTGATGAATGTGTCAACCTCTATAAGATTCCGAACCGAATTTCAAGAGAAAACAACTACGAAAAAATCTTGTCTATGTTCAACGACACCATGCAAGGAAAAGCCCCCGGACTCGGTATCTTTTTGGGTGCAACTCCGCAACTGATCGAAGACAACCGAAGAGGTCTTTTCAGTTACGAAGCGCTGAAGAGTCGACTGGTTCCCGGAAAATTTGCCCCCGCCGGAAAGCAGAATCTGCTCTCGCCGCTGATTTACCTGCAGAGATTAACCGACAATGAAATCTTTGCCCTTTGCAAACGACTTCTTTTGCTTCACAGCTCCTATTATGCATACAAGCCGGTCGTAACCGATGAAATGATTCTTTCCTTTTTGGAGGTTGCCATCAACCGGATGGGCGCGGATGAAATGATCACCCCGCGCGAAGTCACCAGAGATTTTCTTAACATTTTGGATTTTCTCTATTCCGATCCCAGTTCCGACTTCAACGCTCTGATCGGCAAAACCATAAAAGAAGAAGCTGCAAAAAAAGAGGAAGACGACTCCTTTTTTGATTTGAGTCGCATTGAATTATGAAAACGGAAAACTTAGAATCTGCAAAAAAAGTGTTTTCCCGCTTTTCGCCCTTTATTCGCGATTATATTTATCGCTGTGGCTGGGACGAGCTCAGACAAATTCAGATCGAAGCAGCGGAACTTATTTTTGATACGGAAGATCACGTTTTGATTTCAGCAGAAACGGCTTCCGGCAAGACCGAAGCCGCCCTATTCCCCATTCTATCCATAATGGAAAAAGAAGGCGCGGAAAACGTTCAAGTACTTTATATTTCTCCGTTAAAATCCTTGATCAACGATCAATATTCCCGTATGGATTTGCTGTTAAGGGAAAGTCAAATTCCCGTATTTCGTTGGCACGGTGACGTTTCACAAAGTCAAAAGCACAACTATTTAAAGAGTCCGAGAGGTCTTTTGCAGATCACACCTGAATCCCTTGAAAGTATGCTTTGCCGAAGAAGCAACGACATTCCGCGTCTGTTCCGAAATTTAAAATTTGTCATCATCGACGAGATCCACGCCTTGATGGGTTCCGATCGCGGTTACCAAATTCTGTGTCAATTACAGCGCTTGGCAAAGCTCATTTCCTTTGAACCGCGCCGAATTGCACTTTCCGCAACACTTGGCGATGCGCAAAATGCACTTTCCTATCTTGCATCGGGCACTTCTCGCAAGGCAACCCTCATAAAATATGAAGGCGAAACGATTTCGTGGAAATTGGGGCTTGAACACTTTTTTATCACAGATGAATCAAATCTTGCCGGCGCTGACCCTGCAAGCGCGTTCATTTATCAAGCAACAAAGAACGACAAATGCGTCGTTTTTTCTAATTCTCGTGAGGAAACGGAAGAAATTTGCGCAACCCTGCGTCAAATTTCCCAGCGCCTCGGTCAAGAAAATCGTTTTTATATTCACCACGGCAACCTTTCTGCCGCCATTCGAGAAGAAGCCGAAGAGGAATTGAAAAACTCCGAAAAGCCGATCACCGCGTGTGCCACCGTCACACTGGAGCTCGGCATTGACATAGGAAAACTCAAACGAATCATCAATCAGGGCTCTCCAACCTCCGTTTCCAGCTTTCTGCAACGAATCGGAAGAAGCGGTCGGCGGGAATTGCCGCCGGAAATGCTGATGGTATTTCGAGAAGAGGAAGCACTTCCGAACGCTCCGCTCTTTCAATTGATCCCGTGGGATCTGATCCAAGCGATCGCCATCATCGAACTTTACCGCAAAGAGCGATGGATCGAAGAAAGCGCACAAAAATCTCTTCCCGCGAGCTTGCTCTTTCATCAAACGCTATCCATTCTTGCCGGACACGGCAGTTTAAGTGCGGCGCGGCTAGCGGAAAACGTCTTGCAACTTTCTGCTTTTTCTGCCGTTAGCAAAGAGGATTACCGAACACTTCTGATCCATATGCTCAAAAGCGATTACTTGGAACTGACTGAGGAAAACGAAGTTATTGTCGGGATGCGCGGAGAAAAACTAATTTCTAGTTTTAAATTCTATGCTGTATTTAAAGACAGCGAAGATTTCACCGTACGCTGTGGCTCGGAAGAAATCGGAACCATTTCCGCTACCCCACCCGTCGGCGAACGGTTTGCCCTTGCAGGGCGGGTTTGGGAAGTGACGGAAGTGGACGTTTCGCGCCGACTCATATTCTGCAAAAAAGTGGACGGCAAAATGAAAATTTCTTGGCCCGGTGATGCCGGCTTTATCCACACAAAGATTTTAGAAACCATGCTTACGGTTCTAACCGGAAACGAAGATTATCCGTATCTTCTTCCGGGGGCGGCAGAACGTCTGAAAAAAGCAAGGACGCTCAGTAAAAAAACAGGGATTGAAACCAACACGATCTTGCCGCTGGGCGGCAATTCCTACGTTTTCTTCCCTTGGCTCGGAACACGAGGGTTTCAAACGCTAAAGAGAATCCTGCAAAGCAAGATCGGTCCCAAGCTT
>JAZNNH010000074.1:0-2139 GCA_045580105.1 Eubacteriales bacterium
TGTCTTCCAAGACTTCCGTCTGCTTCCCAATATGACGGCATCCGAAAACATTTCGTTTGCGATGCACGTAATCGGCGAAAAGAAGAAAACCATCAAAGCCCGCGTTGCCAATTTCTTGAAATTGGTGGGACTTGAGGATAAAGGCGATTGCAAGCCGGCGGAACTGTCCGGCGGGGAACAGCAGCGCGTTGCCTTGGCGCGTGCTCTTGTTAACAACCCCAACATCATTATTGCGGACGAGCCGACCGCAAACGTTGACCCCTATATGGCAATTGAAATTATGGAACTTTTGTTGCGTGTCAATCAGCTCGGCAAAACGGTCATTGTCATCACACATAACGTCAATCTCGTAAATTACTATAAGAAACGCGTGATTACGATGAAAGATGGCGAAGTGGTCAGCGACCGACAGGGAGGTATGTTCGATGAAGTTTAGATTTTATAACGTCGGCTACTTTTTCCGTCTGGCGTTCCAAGGCATTTTTCGCAACAGCTTGATGAGCATTGCTACGATTTTCGTCTTAGCATCTGCTCTTTTGGTGACCGGTTGTACTTGGGCACTGAATATCAATTTAGAGCACAATCTTCAGGAAATTAATACGTATAATAAGATCGTTGTTTTCGTTTCCAAGGAAACGGAAGATCACACCACCAAACTTTTGCAGGAAAAGATTGAAAATTTGAAAAATCTGAGTGTGCAAAGCGTAGAATGGATTACCAAAGATGAAGTTCTTCGTGATTTGGCAAAGGATTACGGTGATTACGGCGACATTTTGCAGATGTACAACGACGACAACCCCTGCAAGGATGAATTGGTCATTACCTATTCGGATTCTTCCAAGGTGACGGAAATCACCTATCAGATCAACAATATGAACGAGCAGGAAGAAACCCTCGGTTCGGTTGATAAGATCAACGACAGAAGGGAAGTTGCCGAAAAGATCGATGACATCAAAAACATCATTTCTTTGGTGTTTTCTTGGATTATGATTCTTCTTCTGGTTGTTTCCGTGTTTATTATTATGAACACCATCAAGCTTGCCGTCTTCTCCAGACGGGATGAGGTTTCTATTATGCGCTACGTGGGAGCTTCCGGCTTTTTCGTTGCGTTCCCCTTCGTGCTTGAGGGTATTTTCTTAGGCGGCTTTTCTGCCGCAGTTTCCTTTGGTCTTCAGTATTACATCTACCAGCTTTTTGCTGTGAACATCGTGGGAGGAAGCGGTCTGATCACCATTTTGCCCTTCACGTCCATTGTCAAACAGCTTGCCATCGCCTTTGCTGTGATCGGCGTAGGACTTGGCGTAATCGGTAGTTTGATTTCTCTGCGAAAATACAATCGTGATTGATTTTTCCGCAGAATTTGTTGGAGGTATCAGATTTGAAGAAAAAGATAACGGTAGCCACGACACTGGTCCTGATTCTTTTTGCGATTCTTTTAACCTTTCAGATCACATACAATTTTGTGGAAAAAATATATCAGGAAAAAGTGGATACCTTGACGAAAACGCAGTCCGACTTTTCCCACCTTGCCGCCGCGGATCTTCTCATCCGTGAAAACTTTTTGGGTTCGGTCAATGAAGATGCGCTGGAAAACGGCTTGATCAAGGGATATGTTTCCACGCTGTCCGATCCGTATTCCCGATATTTGACGCAGGAAGAATACCGCAATTATCAGTTGGAGCAAAAGGGAAGCGGATCCGGAATCGGCGCTCGCTTCACGCTCGATTCGAAAACGAACGAAGTGATCGTATATGCCGTGATTCCTTCTTCTCCGGCAGCGGAAAGCGGCTTGAGAAAAGGGGACGTTCTTTATAAAATCGAAGATACCCTTGTTTCCGATTTCAGCTTTGCCGAGGCGGTTCAATCCCTTTCGGGGGATGCCGGAACCACCGTTACGGTTACGGTCAAACGGAAATTAGCGGCTCAGATTTTGGAAATGCCGTTCACCATAACCCGCAATCAGGTTCAGCAGTCCACGGTGAGCTATGAAATGCTCTCGGAAACGGTGGGATACGTTCAGATTTTTGACATCAATCAGTCCACCCCGAAAGAGTTTTCCCTTGCCATTGACGCGCTGTTAGCATCCAATGCAGAAGGTGTCGTCTTTGACGTGCGCAACAATACAGGTGATGATTTTGA
>JAZNNH010000075.1:0-13607 GCA_045580105.1 Eubacteriales bacterium
GCGAGTGGTGGGAAACCATCATTTCCGGTGAATATCAAAACTATTATGAAAAGATGTACGGTGACAGATGATGAAAGTATTTGTAACAGGTGTAGGCGGACAGCTCGGTCACGACGTGATGCACGAGCTTGCAAAACGCGGACATACTCCGATTGGCAGTGATATTCTTGACTCCTGCGGCACTGACCCTTACGTCAAGCTTGATATTACCGATGCGACAGCCGTGGAAAAAACGCTTGCCGAGGTGCAGCCCGATGCGGTGGTGCATTGTGCTGCGTGGACCGCGGTCGATGCGGCGGAGGAGGAAGAAAATCAAGAGAAGGTTTATCGAATCAACGCAGACGGCACGAAATACATCGCTCTGGCTTGCAAGAACTTCGACTGCAAGATGATTTATATTTCCACCGACTACGTATTCGACGGACAGGGCGATACGCCTTGGGAGCCCGACTGCAAAGACTACGCTCCCTTAAACGTTTACGGAAAGTCGAAGTTTGCGGGTGAAAAGGCGGTCGCGGAAACCTTAGAAAAATTCTTTATCGTGCGCATCGCTTGGGTGTTCGGGCTGAACGGAAACAACTTCATCAAAACCATGCTGAACGTTGGCAAAAAATACGACACGCTTCGGGTGGTTTGCGATCAAATCGGCACTCCCACCTATACCGCCGACCTTTCTTGTCTTTTGTGCGATATGGCAGAAAGTCAGGAGTACGGCTACTATCACGCTACCAACGAAGGCGGATTTGTTTCGTGGTACGACTATGCCTGCGAAATCTTCAAGCAGGCAGGTTACCAAACCCGCGTCATACCGGTTACCACCGCCGAATACGGTCTCTCCAAAGCGGCGCGCCCCTTTAACAGTCGCTTGAGCAAGGAAAAATTAAGCCAAAAGGGCTTCCGACGTTTGCCCGACTGGCAGGATGCTTTATCCAGATATCTGAAGGAAATTGGAGATCAAAATGGGACAAATTAAAGTTACAACGTGCCCGATCGAGGGACTTTATATTATCGAACCCGCCGTTCACGGCGACAGCCGCGGTTACTTTATGGAGACCTACAACCAAAAGGATATGCAGGAAAACGGACTGAATATGGTGTTCGTTCAGGACAACCAGAGCATGTCGGTAAAAGGGGTCCTCAGAGGACTGCATTTTCAGAAAGAATATCCACAGGGAAAGCTGGTGCGCGTGATTCGAGGCCGCGTGTTTGACGTGGCGGTTGACCTGCGTGCCGGAAGCAAAACCTACGGCAAGTGGTACGGAGTGGAACTGTCCGAGGAAAACAAAAAACAGTTCTATATTTCCGAGGGCTTTGCACACGGATTTCTGGTTTTAAGCGAAACGGCAGAGTTCTGCTATAAAGTGACTGATTTTTATCATCCCGGTGACGAAGGCGGTCTTGCATGGAACGACCCTGAGATCGGAATCGAATGGCCGGAACTGAGCGGAACCTACAACGGTACGGCAAGTGCCGACGGCTATACCCTTTCCGACGGAACCGTGCTCAATCTTTCCGAAAAAGATCAAAAATGGGCAGGTCTGAAAGACACCTTTACCTTTGAGTGATACTGCGATGCGTTTTGATGTTTCGGTTGTCATTTTAACCTATTTTCCCGACAAAGATAAGCTTCTGAAAACGTTAAAGTCGGTTTTGCTGCAAAAAGGCGTTTCGTTTGAAATTATCGTTGCAGACGACGGCTCGGATCAATTCTTCCGCGAGCAGATGGAAGATATGATGCGGTGCTTTGGCTTTTCCGATTATGGCTTTGTTTCTCACAGTGAAAACCAAGGTACCGTGAAGAATTTTTACGATGCCGTAAAAGAGGCGAAAGGCGACGTGATCAAGCCGATCTCCCCGGGAGATTTTCTGTACGACGAAAATACGCTTTCAAACGTTTATCACTTCATGAAAGAAAAAAAAGCCGACGCCGCGTTCGGCAATTTGGTTTATTATTGCAACGAAAACGGTTTTACGGTTTTGGATAAAAAAGAGCCGCTCTTCGATGCCCCCTATCTTTGCACCGCCGATTACGACAGCAAAAAGGTGGCAAAGAATCTGATTTTATATTCCGACTTTATTTGCGGCGCTTCCCTTTTCTACGAGGCACAAGCGCTAAAAGAAGGTCTTTCTGACATCGCCGGCACGGTGATTTATGCGGAAGATTCCGTCACGCAGCTCTTTGCTTTGCTGGGAAAACGAATCCTGAAAATCGACGACTTTGTCGTTTTTTATGAACACGGAACCGGAATTTCCACCAATCAAAGCTTCGGATCCGGTCGCATGTTAGATGATTTCATCCGTTTTTACGACTTTCTTCAAAAACGGTTCCCGAAGAACCGCGCCGTAAGAAATGCCGGAAAGAAGTTTCGTTTCATCCGACACAACAAAAAAATTCCCTATTATTTGTTTCGCTTAACGCAATTGGATCAAAACGTTCACAGCATAAACATGAAACGCGTTGCGAGAGCGTTCCGATGTGAAAACTACCACTTGGACTTCTTTCATCGCGTAAACAGCCGTTAAATTATGAGAAAGGATTGCGGCAAGCATTTGCCGTAACACAAGCATGGAAATTATCAAATACACCTTTCCTCCTCACGGAGATGAGCGCGGTCAATTGGTTGCCATTGAAGCGTTCAAGGATTTGCCGTTTGAATTCAAACGCGTTTATTATATCTATGACACCAAAGACGGGGTTCGCCGCGGTTTTCATGCCCATTACGATTTGGAGCAAATTTTAATCTGCGTCAGCGGCAGTTGCAAAATACATCTGGACAACGGCTTTGAAACGGAAGAGGTTTTGCTCGACAAGCCCCACGAAGGTCTTTACATAGCCAACAATATGTGGCGTGAAATGTATGATTTCACCGAAGACGCCGTACTTTTAGTCATTGCTTCCAGACCGTATGACGAAGCGGATTATATTCGTAATTACGACGACTTTATGAAAATGATCAAGGAGGGAAAAGAATGAAAATTCCTTTTGTAACGTTCAAGCCCATGGAACGCGAATTGGATCAGGAGCTTCGTGCCGCCTTTGCCCGCGTGTTCGAAAGCAGCTGGTACATTGACGGCAAGGAAGACAAGGCGTTTGAAGAAGCGTTTGCGAAGTATTGCAAGGTGGACTACTGCGTCGGTTGCGGAAACGGACTGGACGCGTTAATGCTTTCTCTCAAAGCCCTCGGTGTGGGAAAAGGGGATGAGGTTATCGTTCCTTCCAATACGTTTATTGCCACCGTGCTTGCCGTAACGTACGTCGGCGCAACCCCCGTTTTGGTTGAGCCGGATCTCAAAACCTTTAACATCAATCCCGCTTTGATCGAAGAAAAGATCACCGCAAAAACAAAGGCGATCATGCCGGTTCATCTTTACGGCCAAGCTTGTGATATGGACCCGATCATGGCGCTTGCCAAACAATACAATTTATTTGTCGTGGAAGACTGCGCACAGGCGCACGGCGCCACCTATAAGGGGAAAAACATCGGCACGTTCGGCGATGCCGCCGGCTTTAGCTTCTACCCCGGCAAAAACTTGGGTGCTTTGGGCGATGCGGGTGCCACCGTCACCAACAACAAAGAATTGGCAGAAAAATTGCGCGCGCTGGGCAATTACGGTTCCGACTATAAATATCATCACATTTATCAAGGCACCAATTCTCGCTTAGATGAACTGCAAGCCGCATTTTTGTCCGTAAAAATTCCCTTTATGGATAAAATGAATCAAAACCGAAGAGAAATCGCAAAGAAATACCTTGAAAACATTTCCAACCCGTCGGTCATTTTGCCCTACGTGATGCCGGAATGTGAGCACGTTTGGCACGTGTTTTCCATCCGTTCCGACCGTCGCGACGAGCTGGCGGTATATTTGGATGCAAAGGGCATCGGTGTGAACAAGCATTATCCGATTCCGATTCATCTGCAGGAATGTTACAAGGATTTGGGAATCGCACAGGGCGAGCTTCCCATCGCAGAAAAAATCAGCGCAACCCAGCTCAGCTTGCCCCTTTATTACGGAATGACCGATGAGGAAATCAATTATGTCATCGACTGTATCAACCAATTCCAATAATCCCACCAAAAGCAAATCCAAGGTAAGAGATTCGAATATTGAACTCTTGCGCATTCTCACCATTTGCGGTGTGGTTGTTTTGCATTATAACGGCTCGCACGCCCTATCTTGCGTGAACGAAAATTCGCTCAATTACGTTCTCTTGTTGGCGCTGGAAAGTCTTTTCATCTGTGCCGTCAATCTGTTCGTGCTCATTTCGGGTTATTTTTTGAGTGCGAACGAAAAAAGACGGGCAATTAAAGGGATAGAGCTGGTGCTTCAAGTCATTGTGATAAACGTGGGCGTACACCTTTTGCTCTCCCTTTTGTCAGGCAGAGCCCTCTCCTTGAGAGGAATTTTGAACGCGGCGGTTCCAAACAATTACTTCGTCACGTTTTACGTTACGCTTTATTGGCTCTCACCTTACATCAATCTTCTCTTAAAGCGCTTGAGCGACAAGCAGTTCGGCATTTTGGTTGCGCTGTCCGTGGCACTGTTTTCCGTTTGGCCCACTTTGCTTGATTCGGTCTCGGATCTACTTGGTGTTTCCTATCTCGGTCTTTATCCCACCAACCTTGAGGGCAGCCAATTCGGATACAGTTTCCTCAATTTTGCTTTGATGTACGTCATCGGGGCATACTTGAAACGAAAAAAGGTTTCGGCAAAGCCGTCAAAGCTTGCCTTGCTTCTGATCCCGCTCCTTGCCGCTCTTACCGTGTGGCAGTTCTTCCAGCCCGCCATTGCAAGGGCATATTCCAATCCCTTGGTGATTGCGCTTGCCGTCGTCATCTTTTTGCTGTTCCAAAACCTTTCCCTGAAAAGCAAAATTATTAACCATCTTGCAAAAGGCGCGTTTACCTGCTTCTTATTGCACCAGCTGTTTTTGCCCCACATCCGAATTGAGAGCGTGGTGAACCAAAATGCGCTCATTTTGTTGGCGCATATTCTGATCTGTGTTCCTCTGATCTTTTTGATCTGTTGGACTTGTTGGTGGGTGTATGACAAAATCAGTGCACCGATCTTTCGCCTGTTAGACAAAAAGCTTTCTTGTTTGGATCCGCTCCTCTCGCCCACCGACTCGGTTGATGGCGCGCAAAGCGAAAGGTAATAAATTTGTTAACACAGCACTTTTTTGGAGAATTAAGATGAGTAAACAACCGCTGGTTTCTATTATCATTCCCTGTTACCGTCACGAAACGTTTTTGGATGACTGTCTTAACAGCATTTTAGCCCAGACCTATCCCAACATTGAGCTTTTGATTTGTGACGACTGTTCTCCCGATCATTCGTACGAAAAAATACTGTCCTATCAAGAACGTTTGGACGCGAAATTCGACCGCGTTGTCATCTTGAAAAACGAAGTAAACTGCGGGGTCACAAAAAACGTCAATCGTATGCTGAAGCTGGCAAAAGGGGAATTCGTAAAAACCCTTGCCAGTGACGACTGCTTGGCACCCGATGCCATTTTGGAAATGGCATCCTATCTTTTCGAGCATCCGCAGGTAGACGTGGTGGTTTCCAACGGAATCAAAGTGCCGGAAGAACAGCACTACCCAAATTTCAGCGGCAGCGACGTTTATACCGAGTCCCCCGATTTTTCCGAAGTCGGCTTTTTTCAAAGAGTTGCCTATTGCAACGAAATCTCCGCTCCGGCGGCAATGGTCAGAATGTCGGTTTATGAAACCTTCGGAATGTATGACGAAAACGTCAAGGTGGAAGATTTCGAATTTTGGCTCAGAATTTTAAAGCAAAACGAAGCCAAATTCGCTTTTTTGGATCAAAAGCTGATTTTTTATCGCATCAATCAAAATTCCATGAGTTCTCTCACCGCCAATGCAAATTTGGCGAACAGACGCAGACTCATTCATCGCTCGGAAATCGAAAGTCTTTCCAAGTATTCCGATTATTTGGACAAAAACGTATTTTTCGACGTCATCTTAAAACGCACCCTGACAGAACACGATTTTGCCGTTGTATATCATCTTTCCGATTATCAAAAGGAATTGGCAGAAGAGATCAAGTTCTTTTTTCGCGGCAACAAGCTGCCCTTCAAACTACTTTTCAAATATCGATTCCTCTATTTCAAACAAATCTTAAAAATGTACCTAAAAAAATAACGATTCTCTATTGTTTAGGAGGGCTTTATGAAGCTGAGAAAATTAGAACAAAAGGATGCTGCGTTGATGCTGGAGTGGATGCACGACAAAAGCGTCGTGGAAAACCTTTCCGCAAATTTCGGTGCCAAAAAGCTTGCGGACTGCCAAGCGTTTATCGAGGCAAGCCAAAACGATGACAAAAACCTAAATCTTGCCATTGCCGATGACAACGATGAATATATGGGCACGGCAAGCTTAAAGCATATTGATCAAACGAAAAAACGTGCGGAATTTGCCATTGCCATGCGAGCCGGCGCCATGGGAAAAGGGTTTTCCCAATACGGGATGGCCCAAATTATCCGAATCGGTTTAGAGGAGATGGGTCTTGACGAGGTGTATTGGTGTGTTTCTCCCGTAAACAAAAGGGCGGTTCGTTTTTACGATAAAAACGGCTATACCCGCGTCCCCCACACCGAAATCCATTCCACCGCTTACACGCCCGAACAAATCGAAGAATTCATTTGGTATTCCGCCAAAAAGAAATAGATTCGCCCCAAGAGCAAAAAACAAACCGCCGGTTCCAAAAAGAACACGGCGGTTTTTTGATCGAAAAAAAGCGGAGTGAATTTCACTCCGCTTTTTGTTATGTATTAAAACAAGCTAAATGCAACAACCAATTCTGCAAATACGATGGAAACCACGGAAAGGAGTTTGATCAAAATGTTAATGGCAGGACCGGAAGTATCTTTGAAGGGGTCACCAACGGTATCACCGACAACGGCCGCCTTGTGTTGATTGCTTCCCTTGCCGCCGTGAGAACCGGATTCGATGTACTTTTTCGCGTTATCCCAAGCACCGCCTGAATTTGCCATAAAGATCGCAAGCAAGAAACCACTGGCTGTAGCGCCGGCAAGCATACCGACAACGCCGGTCGTACCCAAAAGGAAGCCGACGACAATGGGGGTGATGATTGCAACAATCGTAGGAAGAATCATTTCTTTCAAGCTGGCTTTCGTGCAAAGATCAACACAGGACGCATAATCGGGATCTGCTTCTTCTGTCATCAGTCCCTTGATTTCTTTGAACTGGCGACGAACTTCAACCACAACCGATTGTGCCGCTTTGCCTACCGACTCCATGGTCAGTGCTGCAAACACAAAGGGCAAGCAAGCACCGATAAACAAGCCGATGAGTACCGTGGGATTCATCAGGTCAAACGATGCGACCTCACCGCCGACTTCTTTGATTTCGTTGATATAGGAAGCCATCAGTGCCAATGCAGTCAGCGCTGCGGAACCGATTGCAAATCCTTTACCGGTGGCTGCCGTGGTGTTACCCAAGCTATCCAGAGCGTCGGTACGTTTACGAACCTGGGGATCAAGGCCTGCCATCTGCGCAATACCGCCTGCGTTATCGGCAACCGGACCGTATGCGTCCGTTGCAAGGGTGATACCGAGTGTAGAAAGCATACCCACTGCCGCCAATGCAATACCGTAAAGGCCGAAACCTGCGCCGCCTTCGGCAAAACCGCCTACGACAGCGTAAGCA
Source organism: Eubacteriales bacterium (assembly GCA_045580105.1). Taxonomy (GTDB): domain Bacteria; phylum Bacillota; class Clostridia; order Oscillospirales; family SIG627; genus RGIG5579. Next base: position 7,692 of record JAZNNH010000075.1, read on the forward strand.
ATCAAGATACAAACGGCAACGATGACGATCGGCAGAGCGGTGGAAAGCATACCCAGAGACAATCCGCCGATGATGATGGTAGCGGAACCGGTTTCACTCTTTTCAGCAAGCTTTTTGGTGGGCTTGTAGGATTCGCTTGTGAAATATTCCGTAGACCAACCGATCAACACACCTGCCACAAGACCGGACAAGGTGGAAAAATAGAAGTTGATGTTTTCTTTACCCAACACAAAATAAATCAGCGGGAAAGCAACGATGCCGATTACGATTGCGCTGAAGTGCGAGCCCCTGCTCAGCGATTTCAACAGATCCTTTTGCGCAGCACCCTCTTTGGTGCGAACCAAGAACGTACCGATGACCGAACAGAAAATGCCGACTGCTGCCATCAGCATAGGAACTGCCAGTGCTTGGAAAGAACCCAAAGCAGCAACACCCAGAGCAGCAGCGGAGAGAATGGCACCGACGTAAGACTCATACAAGTCAGCACCCATACCGGCAACGTCACCGACGTTATCGCCTACGTTATCGGCAATAACGGCAGGATTTCGAGGGTCATCCTCGGGAATACCGGCTTCCACTTTACCAACCAAGTCTGCACCGACGTCAGCTGCCTTGGTGAAAACACCGCCGCCGACACGGGCAAACAGAGCCATGCTGGATGCACCCATACCGAAGGTGATCATCGAAGTGCTGATTTCAGTCACCGAGCAATGGAATACGAATTTCAAAAGGGAAAACCAGATGGAAATATCCAAAAGGCCCAGACCAACCACGGTAAAACCCATAACCGAGCCCGCAGAAAACGCAATACGAAGGCCTTTGTTCAAGCTGGTAATACAAGCGTTTGCCGTTCTGCTATTAGCGAAGGTAGCAATTTTCATGCCGATGAAGCCCGACAGGCCGGAGAAAAATCCACCGCTCAGGAATGCAAAGGGCATGAACCACGTGAGCATATTGCATGCAGCCATCGCAACCAAAATCGCAAACACACAAATAAAGAAAATAATAACAACACGATACTGTCTTTTCAAGTACGCGTTGGCTCCCGAACGAATGGCAGCTGCAATTTTTTTCATTTTCTCCGTACCCTCGGGAAACTTCATCACACGGCTTGCGGTAATAGCTGCATACAGCAACGCACAGAGAGCACCCGAAAAAGTAGCGATTACCATGAATAATTCCATATTATCACTCCTAAAAAAATACGATTTAAACGAATTTGCATCTTGACGTGTCGGTTTTGGCAGACTGTTTACACGTCATTTTTTGATGCGGTACAAAATTTTACAGTCTCATTTCCGTATTATAACACATAATTTCCAAAAAACAAGTCTTTTTCCACATAAATCCCCTTAAACTATAAATAGTTAAGAACCGAGCCGCTTTTTCCATTAAAAAATAAAACAAAACTCGATAAAAACCTATTTTAACAAAAAGCACAGTAATCTCACTGTGCTTTTGTTTGTTTCTTAGAAAAAGGTGATGTTTTTTACCACTCCAGCTCATTAAGTCCCAACAGAGCGCGGGCGTAAATGCGCATGGCGCGCTGCAATCGATCCAGCGATACCGCCTCGTCTACACCGTGAGCGCTCCCCTTTCCTTTGGGGAAATCCGACGGGGGCAGACATCCGTTGGAGCCGAACACGTAGGCATTGGGCAGACGGCAAGCATAGGTGCCGCCGTTCAAGGTATAGGGCGGCGCATCCTTTCCGGTCACGCTGTTGGCGGCGTCGCAAAGCATCTTCACGACGGGTGTGTCCGCGGGCACGCGATAGGCAGGAGAACGCGGAACAAAGGAAACCAATTCAAAGTCCTTTTTGTTTGCCTCCGATGCCACCCGCTCCCGAATTTCTTCGTGCATGATGCTGTCGGGATAGCGAATGTTAAGGGTCAGGATCGGATAACCGTCCTCGGTATTGATCATCTTGCTGAACACCGTGAGAGGATGCATTCCCTCGGCTACGGACTGAATGCCCAGCGTCACGCCATCAATATCAGAAGAGATGCTGTGGAAAAATTCCCAAATATAGCGGTCCTCTTCGGGGCAGATGCCGCTTTCCAGCATAGCTTTGGAGAAGACGGTGATCATGTTTCCTTCGCGCCTGGGGTGGGCATCGTGCTGAGGCGGGGTCCATACGGTGGCGCGATTTTCTTCGATCTGGCAACCGGGAAGCGCCACGGACGGTGCGGTTTCAAAGGTTGCCGTCACCAAACCGGGATCGCTCGGCTGACCGGCGGTGACCGTGTAACCGTGAAGCGGTGTTTTGCTTTTCAGTTTCAAGGTAAGCGAGCCCTTTCCGCCGTAACCAACGGGAAAGCCGCTGTCAGGGACAAGCGACATGCGAGGCGGGGTGGCGATATTCAAAAAGCCCTCAGCGTAAGGGTTTCCGGGAACGCCGACCAAATCGCCCATTCCGCTTTCTTCGTTACTGCCGATATACAGTGCAGGGTTGTATTTCAAGGAAATTCCAAGTTCTTTGAACGCGCGAAGCAACAGGAACAGGGCGGCAAGCTGTCCCTTGTTATCCGTTGCGCCGCGACCGATCACGCATCCCTTGTATTCTACGGCGTTGTACGGGTCAAATTTCCATCCGGCACCTTCCGGAACCACGTCGCCGTGCACCCAGATACCAAGATCGGGATGACCCGGTTCGAGCGCGAGGGAAATCACTCCGCTGCCGTATTCCGTGCAGGAAAACCCCGCTTCTGTTCCGATTTTGATCGCTTCGTCCAAAACACGCTTCGGCCCCATTCCGAAAGGAGCCCCCGGCAAGGGTTCTTCCTGCACACTCTTGATGTTGACAAGACGAATGGTAAGAGCCGCAATTTCTTCGCGAAGTTCTTCTATTTTTCGGTCGATCCGTTCGATGAGAAGATGATCCATTTGCAAATTCCTCTTTTTTCATTTTTTGAGAGAATTATAGCACATCGAACGGAAAAAGTAAATACGTTTACAGCCAATTCGTTGTGCGCAAAAAGAAAAGCGAGGTAAAATTCACCTCGCTTTTGTTCTTGTTATGAATAGTTCGTTTCATCGGCTGCTTCAAATGTTGTTAATTAAACTTCTTCATAGTTTATAGGAACACATCTGTTGATGGGAAGAAAGGAATGCTCTTCTATGGTATATTCAATATTATTTCCACTTGTCATAGCCCACGAGAGAGGATTTTTCTGAATAAATTCTTCGAACGTCTTATTGTTAATCCTTTTCTTATCCCCTTTAAAATCGTGTTTCGTGAATTTGAAAAGCTTTAGATGATCCCAGCACTCCCATTTAGCCGCATTGTAATTCCAAGTGGTCATTTCACCTATCATTGATAAGAACCGCTCGATTCTTGTTTTTGCATCCACGTTAATATCACAAAACCCATCTTTGTTTGAGATAAGATTATAAGGAGAACCGTGTTTTGAAGACAACTTTAATCGGTCCCCTCGTTCTTTACTGATAGAAATCTCATCTCTCAATCGAAAGAAGTCATTCATTTTTTTCATGAGATTAAAAACCGAATATGTTTCATTTTCAAATATGTTTTTCAGAGGATTCCACTCTTCGTCAATTCTTAAGTAAGATAACCAGTTCAAAACATTTTCGGGATATAAAAACAAAATGTTGAAAACTCCATCCGTAAAAAACAGAGGCGGAATTGCCGTATCCGGGATGGTTATCGGTTCACCTTGTTTGTGATTGTAAAAAGATATTATGCTCACCAGCATATGAATGGAAGCAAGCGGATATTTTAATCGAAAATTTTCCTTTCCGTCATAGTTGCGGAAATTGTTTGGCTGAATACAGGAATCGAAATTTGACCAATTTTCGGGAATTCTTTTCTTGTTCCATTGCACCATGTGGTGCCCCATACTCTTAATTTCTTTTCTAAAGATTTCTCCGTCAAGAAAAACGATATCTTCGTTTAAGTATTTGTTGTTGATAACACCAACTTTGTCATCATAAAAACCGACTATTTTCCAGTTTAGATATTGTTCCATAAATAAGCCGCAAAGAAAACCATCGCTATCCGGACTCAAGACGCACATCTTATCTTTTTGAACGATCCAAGGATAATTTTCTATCACCCAGTCATAATCCAATTTATCGTTTTTTCCTTCTAACAATTTTTCAATGTTGGAAGACATATTATAGCTCCTTATCGATTCTTTCTTGCGATAAATCACAATACTCTTTCGAAATATCGATTCCAATGTAATTTCTACCTAATTTTTTTGCCATAACGGCAGTGGTACCACTTCCCACAAACGGGTCTAATACAATCCCGCCTTCAGGACAAAAACATTGAATAAAATCAAACGGTATTTTATCAGGAAAAACAGCAGGGTGCTTTCTCTTGAGTGGGTTTTTATCCCCTGCCATCATATAATCCCAAACCGTTCCTCTGCATTTGGTTTCGTTGATCGCTCTTCTTACGGTATCGGTTGTCGTTCCGTTTGTTCTTCGGTTTCCGCTCCCTGTCATCACTTTTCCGCCGTGTTTTGATGGAATTTTTAAGGGTTCTTTATTAAAATACGCCGGTTTTGCACCTTTCATAAAAATAGGCATATATTCGTGGTCGACTCGAAAACGATATTTCCACCACGCACCCTCAGTTCCGTTTTTATGATAAATTACCGTTTCAAACAATCTAAATCCGATATTATCACACCAATCCAGAATGGTTCGAAAAGAAGTGAGTGATTTCGCATAGTCTTTTGTGGAATCTTGGATTACCATAGCTACAATTCCACCTTCTTTCAGAACCCGATACAGTTCCTTTCCTGTTTCGTGTAAATCCAGAGAAAAGCCGTGATATGTACGGATGCCATCATATGGCGGAGAAGTAACTACCAGGTCTACTGAATTATCCGGTAGATTTTTTAAAATCTCTACAGAATCTCCGCAAATGAATGAATTCAGATTATCTTTTAAATATTGATTTTGGTTGTTTGCATTATGCATTTTTTCACCTTTAATGCTGCGTTTATTATATTTTTTCAAATCAATCTCTATTATTTATCATACCATAAACGTATACGTATTTCAAGTATCCATATTCGATATTATAAACGCGTTCCTTATTTTATCGTGTTGCATTTTATTTCAAAAGTAAAACAAGCGGTATATTTCTCCCATAATTACAAATACTAACAACACAATTTGTAATTTAAGGAGAAATGAATATATGAAAGCAACAGGGATTGTGAGAAGAATAGATGCTCGTGTTATAATAACACCAAGAGCTATAAAGCCGCATAAACACTGGGTTTTTCACTGATTTTGTCCAAAATATTTTGAGAAAACAAGCGGTTTTGGGCTTTGATTGTTATTAAAGCGAGGTGTTGGAATACATAGCAAAAGGCCGGATGGACACAGATGTTCATCCGGCTTTGTTATAAATAAAATATAAGATCATGGAGATAATATCCCTTAATTAAATTACGGTTCCCTTAAAAACAAAGAATATTTGAGGGAATATTTTGAATTGATTATTGACTATTACCTTATAAATGATTATAATATAAGGGAAAGAGAAGGAGGATAAGGGAATGAGACCTTTTAATTACTCAGTTATTAAAAATCAAAAATGGGATTCTGAGATTTTAGGACTTATAGCTGCAATATATAAAGAAGCAGGAAAGCAAGAATTGTATCTTAAACAACGTCCGGAAGAATTGGAAAAGTTGGTCGAAATCGCAAAAATTCAGAGTACAGAAGCATCCAATGCGATCGAAGGTATAGTTACCACCAATACCCGTATCAAGCAGTTGGTGGAAGAGAAAACGACACCTAAGAATCGTGATGAACAGGAAATTGCCGGTTACCGCGACGTTCTTTCTATTATTCACGAAAGTTTCGATGCGATATCTTTGTCCCGCAATTATATTCTTCAACTCCATAAAATTATGTACAGCCATATGAATAAC
>JAZNNH010000076.1:0-37765 GCA_045580105.1 Eubacteriales bacterium
TAAAAAAAGGCGCACTTCATTTTGAAGTGCCCCTTCTACTTTTGTTTCAAATTAGAGTTTGAAGTTTTTGACTTGCTGAACGTAGCTCAGAAGTGCTCCTGCGGTCAGATTGGTAGGAGCCAGTCTGTACTGCTGTGCAACCGTTCTTTCTACGCTGGAGGCAAAGGTAATTGCCGTCACACCGCCTGCTTCTACGGTCAGAACGAAGTCTTTGGACATTGCCTGTGCTTTGAAGTAAACGTCAACATAAACGTTTTCGCCGCTTTCAACCACACGGTAGTTCACGTCACGGGTCAAAGCCACACCGTCAAGTTTTACGGTCATAGCATCGGCAGAATAGTTTGCGCCGCGGGTTGCAATCAAGCGAACACCGATTGCGTCAGCCATCAGCGTATCATACTTCGTGAAGCTTGCTACGGAGTTGGTCTGAACGGAAACTTCGGGTGCGGGAACATCCAAGGAAATCGGGAGATGATCGTACTTGGTCAGCATTCCGGCAGCAGCAGCGCCGTAGTCGTAGAGAGATTTAAAGACATTCTCGTACGAGGTGCCTGCATAAGTCGAAATACCGAGTTTGGTGAGGTTTTGAATCGAATTGCTGAAGCTGAATCCGTCACCGGAAAAGTCGATTTGTTTTACAAACTTATCGGCACCGAGACCGGAAAACGTGACCAGATAATAGTCGCAATCCGTTCCATTCATGTTATACGTGATATCAGCGGGACGAATGGAAGCAATGGTTCCTTGTACCCAATCGTTACCATCCAGTTTTGCCTGATATTCGAACGGACGGTTGAGAACGTTGATGAAGTTATCAACTGCAGTTTTCGGGAACCAGAGTTTAACAACGATTCTTTCCTGCAGTTCGAGAGATGCCAGAACCGTTCCTCTGTCAACTGCAAAGCCCTTCAAAGTGAGGGTGCCGTCGCCGTTTTCAAACAGATATGCACCGCCGTTGACAGTAGCAGTTTCGTTGGACCAAGTAAAGGTATCTTTGATGGAAAGCTGAATGGTAACGTAGTCATGATTATTCAGCCAATCCTGAGTCTGTGTAACTTTGAAATCGTTCTTTTGGATGTCAGCTGCCAAGATCTGCGTGTTAGAACCGATCTTAATATCACCTGTGATGATGATTCTCGGGTTGCTGTAAGAAGCGTTTTTCGCACCCAGAACTTCACCTAAGAAAGTTCCTCCCTCAACGGTAAGAGTGTTTTGGGATTCGTTTTCAAAAGAAGCATAGATATTACCCGCTATGAGGGTCTTATCACCTTCAATGGTGGAGGTTACGGATGTTGCCTTGGCCTGTGCACCGTGCCAATCTCCAACGTCACCGGTTTGAATCTGCTGAGAATTGTTCCAATTATTTACAATTGCGCCATCTGCCGTGGTTGAACCAACCGCACCGTCTTCGGAGCCACCGCAATACGAACCGTAAAGGATGGAATTTGTAAAGTTATTGGTGATGTCACCGGTTCCGTTCTTAATTTTAACACTACCGCCAAAATAGCTGCAAGGATTGGAAGGATCACCGAGCTGTGCATAGGTAAAGTTGTTGGTGACCGTTCCCTTTGTTTCTTTGTAACCGCCGCCATAGAAGTTTTTACAATTGATCTTAATCGGATTGGAGGCAGTTCCAACGGCATTGTTTATAATGACACCTTCAGTTCCGTTTTTAACAACACCGGCATAGAAGGTATCAAAAGTGCCACCGTAGAAGTTGTTGGTCACTTTTTGAACATTGGGTTTCGTGTTCTCTCGGAACGAAGCATAGGTTTTACCGGAACTCTTAAAGCCGGGATAGAAGTTATTGGTAACCGTTTTGGCATCATCGTGCTGTGCACAATATAATTTCTCGACTGTCATATCAACGTCAATGAGGTTGTTTGTAACATTGACATCAGCGGCAGTAGAGGAATCAACTTTGTCATTAATATAGGCCAAACGAACCGAGCTGGTTACAAATTTGATTTTTTGGGTGCTGTCTGCTCCATCGTTGAGCGTAACAACCGGATTCATTTCACGATCTTTGTCGGAATTCATATAAACACCGTTGAAGCTATAGGTCTTCGCGGTGAGTGTCGTGGGATCGCCATTTTCATCAACAAAGTTCGTTTTGCCATTCCACGTGCCAAAGTCTCCGCCGTAGATGTTAATCTCCAAAGAGTCGGTTACAGAGTAATTATAAAAGCCGTAAAACGTTTTATAGAAGGTGCCACCGCAAATATCAACTCGAACATCTTTGACGGACAAAGGACGAGCTCCATAGAAAGCATCACTGGCGTCTTCGGATTTTTCGGAGGTGCAGAATTCACCGCCCTTGACGATAATGTAGGCACTGCCGTATTGGGTGGTACCATTCGACATGCCATCGAAGGTGCCCTTGAATTCACCGCCGTTGATCTTAACCAAAATGTCACAATGAACGCCGTTTTCCTCGATCGACTGCGTATAATTAGTTAATCTTGAAGGAACACAGGCGGTATCGCCGTGAACGACACCGGAATTGAATTCCAGCTTGGCAGAGGAGAGATAGTTCGTATAAGAGCTATTATAATAGGAAGTGCCATAGAAGGTTTCGCCAAAAAACTCGGCGCCGTTGACATAGGTTTCGGTTGTGGTGATGCGTCTGACACCGACGCCGTAGAACATACCGCGGATGATGGTGCCAACATTCAGGTTGTTGACGATCTTGTCGATTTCCGCCGCGGTCATTTTGACGTTTTTGTTAAGACATCCGTAGTAGTCGCCTTTTACTTCCGTGCCGGTTAAGGTAGAGGTTACGTTATCGGTGGTCGCATTGACACCGCATCCGTAATAATTGCCTTCGATGACGCAGTCGGTCAAGACGTTTTCAATATCGGTTGTCTTATAGTCCGCGGGATTCGTTGAGCTCGATCCACCCGAACCGTAATAATTGCCTTTGATGGTAACACCGTTCAGATTGGTGGTCAGTTTTTGATAAGTTCCGCTGCCGGTCGTGGTTTCGTAAGAACCGAGGTAGCTGCCTTCAATGGTGATGGTTTCTCCTTGGCCGGGCTGCATCGTGATGACGGACGGAACGTTATTGTAGAGAGCGGTTCCTTCGACGTTCTTTTTAAAGGTAGCACCGGTAACCGTAGTACGGTTTTGGAAGCCGGTTCCGTTTGCGGTGTTGGGGAAGCGAACTGTGCCGTTGAAAACAGTGTCGCCGCCGATGGTAACTTCCGTATCACCATAGTGTCCAACGGTACTATCAATTTTTGCGAGGTATCTGGTGCTCGTAGTAGTGAAAGCAGAGTCTTGGATATCAAGTTTGAAATCGCCGACATAGGCAGCGCCGTATTCAAAAATGTAAGAGCCGGAAATCGTTGTGCCATCCAGATAGCACTCAAAATCGAACGCGCCGTACGAAGACATGTTCTTTTCGAGTGTTCCAAGACCGTAAAGCGTTCCTACCGTCGAATTCTCAAGGTTCATAACCACTTTTGAAACAGGAGAAAGCGAAGCGTCGCATCTACCCCAAACCTTGTCAACTGTAGAATTTTTGATGTTGAGTTCAACCTCTACGTCTTCCGGTTTGATGACAGCGCCGTTGTAGCCGGCGCTTGCACCGACTGCAAAAATATAAGTCGAACCGTTTGCGTAATCGGTTTCATCCAGTGTGAGGGACGTTTTGACCTTTTCGCCTTGAGCGGGGGCTGTCCAGCCGGCCCAAACATCAGCCGTGGGACTATCTGCGGCAAAAAACACGTTCGCACCGGTATTTTCAGTCAACTTCACGTTTTTGAAAACAACCTCACCCGAACCGGCATAGAAATAAAACACTTCTGCAGCATCGGCAAGACAAAAGTCCAAGTTTTCAAAGGTATAGCTGTTTGCACAAGCCACAAATTTAGTCTCAGCAGTTGTTTTGCTCGTAGCTTTATGCGTAGCACCGCTCGAAACGGAAACAAAATCAGCTGCATCCGGATCGTAAACATAGCCCGACGCCGAACTCGAATTACTGTAGTATTTATAATCAAATGTTGGTACGGTTCCGAAATTCGTTCCCAAAGAAAGAGAATCGGCAGAAGTACCCGTGATGGTGATGGGAAGTCTGTCACCGTTTTCGTCGAAAATGGTTTTCTGACCAAAGAGAATTCCCTTGGCGTCAACCGTGGCGGTGTGATCTCCCGTTACCACAATTTTCAAATACTGTTGAGCCGACCAGTCGGCGGCAGCCGCAGCAGCCAAAGCATCCTCTACGGAAGCATAGTCTCCTGCAGTTCCAACGGTATAAGTAACTGCTTGTCTTTCAGCGCTGGCGTCGAAGATGAGCATACCTACGGCACAGGTGCACACCAAAACAAACGCGAGCAATGCAGAAAGAAGTTTCTTGTTTTGCATTTTTATTCCTCCTAAGAAGTAATATGCAGAATAGATAGCAAATTGCAAAAGTATGGCTATCCTATTTATACACTCTAATTATAAAGGAAAGCCGTCGACAAGTCAAGAAAAAAGTTGGGGAAATATAAACAAACTTGCTTTTTCTTTTATGGTAGAATTCACGAAAAGCCGCGTCTTTTTTTGTTTTCCTCAAAAAAATCAAAAAACTCGCCCTCAAGGCGAGTTTTTTACTCAATTATTCTTCCCCTTTCCACCATTTACGCAAAAGATAGCGGTAGGAAAGATTGTATTTTTCACGGATTACGACCAAGGTGATTGCAATGGAGGAAAGCACAAAAACAAGGATGATGCCGCCCCAAGGAAAATCATTTCCCGGATCTTGCTTTGGCGCGGTAACCGAAATACTGCCGGCAGTGGTTTTCAAGAGGAACACCGCCGTCACGTTCAGATCCGAGCCGGGCATCGTCACTTCCGTTTCCGAAGCGGAGGGGAAGGAAAACACGTCTTTGGCTTTCGCTCCTTCACAAGTCCAATGCGAAAAGACGTAACCGACGGACGGAATTGCCTTCAGCGGGATTTTTTCCCCCATTTCATACTCGCCTTCCAAGCCCTGAACTTGACCACCGGTAGAGGCGGCCACTTTTAACTTATAGCCACCCTTTTGAAAAAGCGCCGTTACCGTGCAATTTTCAGCGGGCATGGTGAAAGCGGTTTTGGCATCCTTCGTATCTTCAAACTTGCCGCTTTCGCTGCTGCACTGCCAACCGGAAAAAACGTAGCCCTCTTTGGGAATGGCAACCAAATTGAAAATATTGTCCACACCGAGCCGCAAGGTTCCTTCCGGAGAAACCGTTCCGCCCTCCGAGCCGGAAACCGTCAGTTCAAACACAGAGGAGGCAAAATTTGCCGTCACGGTGAAATCGGAGGCAGGACAGATCAGCGTGGTTTCCGTCAGATCATAGTCGGAAAACTCAGCCCCGTTGATGCCGGTCCAGTTGATGAAAGAAAACTCTTCGCCCGGTTCTGCACTGATGGCAATTTCTTCTCCCACGGTACACTCGTATTTTCCGGCTGCGTTCGGTTTTTTGTCCAAAACCTCGACGGTACCGGTGCCCTGAACTTTGATTTGGAAATAATACGTGATCGGGGTAAATTTCATTGTCAGAACCACGTCTTCCGCAGGCATTTGAAACTGCAGTTTCGTACTGTTTTTTTGCTCCGGTGTCAGATCAAAGTTGTCGCAGGATTCACCCCATTCCACAAAGGCAAAGCCGTCGTAGGGCATGGCATCCACCCGAACCGTTTCTCCTTCACGGAACTGATCCTTGCCGCTGACCACGTAACTTTCACCGGAGATGTCATCGCGCTCAATGGTAAGCGAATAAAGCGGTTCTTTTTCAAATTCGGCGCGCAGGGTAACGTCCGATTTGGGCATCAAAAAGCTGATGGTCTGCATGGTAAGCCGGTCATCGGGCAATTCAAACGCACTGTCTTCGCTGACCCAACGCTTGAGTCGATATCCCTCTTTCGGCTTTGCCATCAACACCACGGTATCTCCCTGTGGAATCTGATGGGTGTTTCCGAGGGCAAAAACGTCGTTATACTGCAGCTCTACCATTCCCATTTCTTCTGAATTGGAGGAAAAGGTGAGAGTGTATTTTTCTTTTGCATTCGAGCCCTCCGGCGTTTCGGCTTGCATAGGGCTATTCTGCGGAGCATTCGGGGACGTGCCGCTCTGCGGCTGCGCCAGAACGCAGATAGATAGCATGGCTGAAAGGAGGATCAGGCAGGCGCAAATCCAAAATATCTTTCTTTTTTTCATGGTAAAATCCTTTCAAACGGATGAATCGAAGTTTGCATAGCATCGGCTCTTTTGCTTCAAAATAGAACAAAAGAAGAAAAGAGGCAGAATATGGTTTTCAATCTTGATCGCAGACAAAGCGAATTGGATCGTTTGGTGGGCTTTGAACACAGTTTTGATATCAAAAAGCGCCCGCTTGTGATCCACGGGGTCAGGGCGTATGCAACCTACATCATCGGATATACCGACAACGTACTGATGGAACGAATCTTTGATGCGCTGCAACGGCTTGAAACAGATCTTGAAAACGAGGGTATGCAAGCTTTGTTAGAGCGTTCCCTTTCCTTCGCCGCCGCAGAAACTATGGATCGGCTTGAAAAAGCCGCGGAAGAAGTCCTGCGCGGCAGCACCGTTCTTCTGGCGGAAAACTGCGAATCCATCCTCGTGATGGACGCGCGCTTGTTTTCCGTAAGAGGGCTTCAGGAACCGGAAAAGAATCGAACCTTGCGCGGACCCCACATCGGTCTGAACGAAAGCTTAATTTCCAACACGGTTCAAATTCGCCGTTATCTTCGCACACCGGATTTGGCAACGGAACAATTTGTTGTGGGGAAAACGGTAAAAAACGAAGTGGTACTCGCTTTCATACAAGGAAAAGCGGACGAGAAGCTTTTGAGCAGAATCCGAGAAAAGCTTTCCTCCTGTCCCCTACCCGCCTTGACGATGACACAGGAAACCCTTGCCACTTATCTGTTCCCCTCCAAAAAGCTGTCTTTTTTTAATCCGTTTCCCAGAGTTCGCTACACCGAACGGCCGGACGTGATCGCCGCTTCCCTGGTAGAAGGAAAGATCGCCTTGATTTGTGACAATTCCCCGTCGGTGATGCTGTTGCCGGAATGCATTTTCGACTTTTTCGAAGAAGCAGACGATTATTATTTTCCCCCGATGACCGCAAGTTATCTGAGGATCGTAAGGGGGCTTGTTTTTTTCGCTTCGGTATTTTTGATCCCCGTTTGGCTTCTGGTGGTGCAACACGCAAACCAAGTGCCGGACACGTTCAGCTTTATCTTGACCGAAGACGGATATTCCGTCCCGCTGTTTCTGCAATTTCTGATCATTGAACTGGCGCTGGACGGTCTGAAAATGGCGTCACTGAACACCCCCAGCACGCTCTCGAATTCCTTTTCGGTAATCGGAGGGCTGCTGCTCGGAGAGTTTGCGGTAAAAAGCAAATGGTTTGTGCCCCAAACCATCCTCTATTCCGCCTTCACGGGAATCGCCAATTTCGTTCCCACCAATTACGAACTGGGATACAGTTTCAAATTCATTCGAATCAGTTTGATTCTTTTAGTCGAATTTCTCGGCGTCAAGGGGTTTGTGCTGGGCTGTCTTGCTTGGATTCTCGTTTTGATCAGCACGCGCAGTGTTGCGGGAAAAGGATATCTGTTTCCGCTGTTTCCCTTTGACAAAAAGGCGTTTGCAAAGCTTTTCATCCGCCACACAAAAGGAAAGGAAACGGAACAAATTTAGAAAAATTTTGCCGAAAACTCTCGCTTTCGGCAAAATTTGTTTGATTTGTTTTGATTCTTAGTGAGCGTCTACCGCAGCTTCTTCGGCAGCGGTTCCTTCAGCAGGAGCCATGTATTCGGCATTTTCTGCTACGATTTCATCCTCTGCTTCTGCCTTTGCTTTCTCAATCAGAGAACGCATGGAAAGACTGACTCTGTGAGCTTCGTAATCGATATCGATTACTTCGACCTGAACCTCGTCGCCCACTGCCAAAACGTCTGCGGGATTGGCAATCTTGCGATCGGCGATCTGAGAAATGTGGATCAAACCGTCGATGCCGGGGATCAATTCGGCAAAAGCGCCGAAGGTGGTAAGACTGACGATCTTAACGGTAGCAACATCGCCCGACTGATACTGATCCTGAAGCAGTTTCCAAGGATTGGTGTCTTCGGTCTTGTAACCCAAGCTGATCTTGCGGGTTTCGGGGTTGATTTCTTTGACAAACACGGTGATTTCATCGCCGACACTGACCACTTCGGAAGGATTCTTGATCTTCTTCCAAGAAAGCTCGGTGATGTGAACCATTCCGTCTACGCCGCCCAAATCAACAAATGCACCGTAAGAGGTGAGCGATTTGACTTTGCCGGTGTAAACCTTGTCCACGGCAACCTCTGCCCAGAATTTTTCTTCGAGTGCTTTTCTTTCTTCGCGAAGCACTTCACGAATGGAAGCAACGGCTCTCTTTCTGGAAGGATCGATTTCCACGATCTTGAATGCTACTTCTTGGCCGAGCATAGGATCCAAACTTGCGCCCTTGGGGGATCCGGTCAGAGAAGCAGGCACAAAGTAGCTCTGCAGTTCGTCTGCGACCAAAATACCGCCGCGAATGACGCTGACTACTTTACCGGAAAGGGTGATTCCGTTTTCGTAAGCTTCCTGAACCTTTGCCCAGTTCGCACGGGAGTCCACTCTCTTCTTGGAAACCTGAACGGTTCCTTCGGGATCGTTAAACTTCTGCACCAAAACGGTGATTTCATCGCCGGGCTTAAAGCTTGCGGCGAGGTCAGATTCGTTGTCAGCAACTTCGCCGGAAGGAAGGATGCCGGTATGTTTGATACCAAGATCCACATGTACTTCGTTTGTAAAGACACTGGTTACGATACCCGTAACTTCTTCTCCTGTTCTGATAGTCTTGAATGATTGGTTGAGCATTTCCTCAAAGCTCATTTCGTCGTTTCTGATTTCCGACATGGTTTGTATTACCTCCTTGATCACGCTGTCCGGTGTCGACGCACCCGCCGATACTCCGACAGTCATGTTCTTTCTGAATAAATTGTGCGGCAATTCTGTCGCGTTTCTGATATGAACAGTCTTGCAAATCTCTTCGCTGACCGTAACCAGTTTTTTTGTGTTGCTGCTGCTCTTTCCCCCGACGATCACGACAAGGTCGCTCTGTTCGGCAATGGAGCGCGCCTCTTTTTGTCGGATACCAGTTACATTGCAGATGGTGTCGTAGAAAGACAGGTGCTCGAACACCTCTTTTGCGCGAGCGCAGCATTTTTTCCATTCTTCCACGCTGTGGGTGGTTTGCGATAGGAACACGTGGCGCTTTTCTTTGGGCGCCGTTTTTTCATATTCCAACAGTTCGGCAAGAGAATGGATGACCACCACGGGAAAATGTTCGATATAACTGACGATTCCCAAAACCTCCGGGTGGGCTTGATCCCCCAAGAGGACAAAGACGATTTCCTCTCCGGAGGAGATTGCCTTTTTTTCTTCGTCCAAGACGATGTTGTGGATTTTCTTGACAAACGGACAGGTCGCATCCACGTACGCAATTCCAAGTTCTTCCAAGCGCCGGATCACACGCTGTTGAATCCCGTGCGTGCGGATGAAAACAAGCGTGTTTTCGGGCGAAAGCGTTTCCAAATCCGCTTCTTCCAAGCACCGAACGCCGCGCCGTTCCAAATCGGCATTGAAATCTTCGTTGTGAATGATATGTCCTAAGGTATACAAATCGGCTTTGCCGGCACGGATCTGCTCCTCGAGCAAATCGACGGCTCTGCGCACACCGAAGCAAAAGCCGGCGTGCTCTGACAGAAGAATCTTCACTTTGCCGCCTCTTTTGCCTTCTGTTCCAATTCGAGGATGCGCTCGTAAAGCCGATCGGTGACAAAATAGGCCTGATCCTTCAGACCCATTTTTTCTTCGGGTCGAAGATCTTCGATTTCACCGTACTGAACGTAGGTTTTTCGAAACAGCCGCACCTTATAGTTCTTAGCATAAATTCCGACGGGAAGGATCTTGGCACCGGAAAGGGCCGCCATCATTCCGACCCCTGCCTTAAAATCCTCTTGCTTGATCGGATAACGGAGGCGGGTTCCCTGCGGAAAGAGAGAAAACAGTTTTCCGTTTTTCAGCTCGCGCACTGCCTGACGCAGCTTTGCGGCATCGCCGCCGTCACGGGAAAGCGAAATGACACCGCATTCCTCAATCCACTTTCCGACAATCGGCCAAGAAAAGATGTCTTCTTTTGCCATAAAGGTGATATTCTTGGGAAGCGAAATGGCAAGGAACAGGGGGTCAAACAGCGAAATATGATTCGGGCAAACAATCAACGGCTCGTCCGGCAAAGATTCGGGACAATTCAGAAGACAAACGGGAAAGAAAAAACGAATCAAGGGACGAAAAAAACGCACCAAACGATCGTATCGGTTCATGTTGCCTCCCGAAATCAATAAATTTCCCCTTATTATAGATCAAAAGTGGGAAAAAGTCAAGGAAAAATCAAGCGTTTTTTCGATTTTTATTTTGTCATTTTTTCAAAAAATGAACAAAAGCAAACAAAGAAGAGCGGACCGTGCCGCTCCTCTTTGTTTTTTTGCGTTTTTGGTTTTTCTTTTCAACGAAGTTTATCACGTCCAAACAGGCGGCCTGCTCCCACCTAATTCAAGCACTCTGTGTTTTTTCGTTTTGTGCCTCAAAATAAGCTTTTTTGTCTTTTTTGCTGTAGTAAAGATAACAGCCGAGCTGTGCAATCGCCGAAAGAAAATAGGAAATCGGGAAGCACAAAAAGAGGAATCCCAATTCCCGCTTTAAGGGGAATGCAAACGCGACCCAAAGAACGCGAGGAAGACAGATGCTGACGACGTTCACCGCGGTAGGGAAAACAGACTTTCCCATTCCCCTCAAGCAGCCGATACACATATCGGAAACGATGTAGATCAAATACCCGATTCCCATGGCATAAAGCCGCGGAATTCCCGCTGCAATCACCTCACTGTCATGGGTGAAAAGTCCGACAAAGAACGAAGGAAAGAGCAGAATAACACCACACAAAACACAATAAATACCACCCGCCATCAGGATGCTGCTTACCAAGAGTTTGTCGATGCGTTTGAACTGTTTTGCACCGTAATTCTGCCCTGCAAAACTGACACAAGCAGAGTAGAATGAGGCGAGAATCTGATAGGTGAAAGCATCCACACTGGCAGCAGCAGAATTGCCGGCAACGACCACGTCGCCGAGACTGTTGATACCTTTGACAACGAGCAAAGCGGAAAGATTGAAAATCATGCCGTTCAGGCCGCCTGGGATGCCGATTTTCATTACTTTCTTAAACATATCAAGGTCGAATTTTAAACGGAACAGATCGAGTTTTTGTTCCTCTGCCGGATGCGACAGAAGATACAAAACCGCCGCCGCGGAAACATAGTGAGAAATCGTGGTGGCAAGCGCAACACCGGCCGAATCCAGATGGAACACAATGACAAAAACAAGATTCAAAATAACGTTAATAAGACCCGAAAACGAAAGAATATACATCGGGCGTTTGGTGTCACCGTGAGAGCGCAAAATGCCCGAACCGAAGTTATAAATCAAGCTGCCCGGTTGCCCCAGAAAAACAATTTTCATATAGGTGGCAGCGTGGTCAATCACAGACGCCGGAGAGCCAAGCAAAAGAAGAAGGGGCTTTGCAAAAACAAATCCCAAAACCGAGATAAAAAGACCGCCGAATGCTGCTGTCAAGATGCCGGTTTGCATGCTTTTTTGCAGTCCGTCTTCATCGCGCGCTCCGTAGCAATTGGCGCACACCACGTTCACACCTAAAGAAAGACCGATAAAGACGTTGAGCAGAAGGTTTGTGATCGTTCCGGTGGAGCCGACGGCAGCCAGAGCAATTTTGCTGTTTTCCGCAAAATTGCCGACCACCACAACGTCGGCAGAGTGATAAAGCTGTTGTAAAAAGTTGGAAAAAAGAATCGGAAGAGCGAAGAGAAACAGATTTTTCGCCACCGATCCTTTTGTCAAATCTCGGGAATACCTTGACATATTTCATTCCTCCTGATCACGCGCCATTCTTTCGTAAAGCAGGCAAAATTTCATGATGAATTCTTTGAAAAGGTCTACTGAAATTGTACCATCAAACGAAAAAAAAGCAAGCGATTTTCCAAAAAAACAATTTTTTCGTACAAACCTTACGCAAGCGTTTGAAAAAACGCTTGAAAAATGCACCCTTTTCTCCGTTTTGCCTTGACTTTGGAAGAAAAATTTGCTATATTATATTGATAAATTATATTTTATATGTGTTTGAAAGGGATTGCCCACTATGTTGAAAAGCATGACCGGTTACGGACGCTGTTCCGACTGTGTCGACGGATTTGAAATTACGTTTGAGATTCGTTCCGTCAACAACCGTTATCTGGACACCAATATCCGCTTACCCAGAATTTACGGATATCTGGAAGAGAAAATCAAAAAAGCCATCGCAAAAAGATGCGCCAGAGGAAAGGTCGATGCCTTCCTGACCGTGGAGCGCGGACAAGGGGAATTGACGCAGATCGCACTGGACGACGCCCTGGCCGCACAATATATCGCCGCGTTAAAAAAGATCGCTCACGATCATGGATTGCGGGATGATATTTCCGTTTCTTCCGTTGCCCGATTTTCTGACATTTTTTCCAAGAAAGTGAAAGAAGACGATGCCGACGCCGTTTGGCGTGCCGTGGAGCCGGTCGTGGAAAAGGCGCTGGATGCTTTTGTGGCCATGCGCCAAAGAGAGGGAGAAAATCTCTTTGCCGATCTGGATGCGCGACTGAATCGGATGGAAGAAATTCTTTGCGGCATTCGCTCCTTTTCCGCCGTGGCGCTGGACGAATACCGTCAAAAGCTGGAAAAGCGCTTGCAGGAATTTTTGCAGGACCGTCAAATCGATGAAAATCGACTGTTGACCGAAGTGGGCATCATCGCCGACAAGATCGATACCGGCGAAGAAATCACACGACTGGGAAGTCACATCAACCAGTTTCGCGATCTGATCCGTCAGGACACCCCCTCCGGCAGAACGATGGATTTTCTGACCCAAGAATTAAATCGCGAAGTGAACACCATCGGTTCCAAATGTTCGATGCTGGAGATCACAGGTCTTGTGATCGATGCCAAGAACGAAATCGAACGGATTCGCGAACAGATCCAAAACATCGAATAACAAGGAGCACGCTATGATGACCAACATTGGCTTTGGAAACTTTGTCGCCTCTTCCCGCGTAGTGGCGGTGGCAGGACCCGATTCCGCGCCCATCAAGCGTTTGGTGCAAGATGCAAAAGACGCCGGCATTGCCGTGGACGTGACCTGCGGGCGCAAAACGCAATCGGTCATTCTCACCGACAGCGGACACGTGATCTTATCTGCACTGGCAACCCGTTCCGTGCAAAAACGGCTGGCAGGAGAAGAAGGAAAGGACGACGCAGAAGATGAAGCATAACATTTTGATTTTTTCCGGATCTGCCGGTAGTGGAAAAGGAACGGTTTTGAAACTGGCAAGCCAGATTTGTCCCCAACTGCGTCTGAGCATTTCCATGACCACCCGCGCCCCCAGACCGGGCGAGGAGGACGGAAGAGAATATTATTTTGTCACCCGAGAAGAATTCTTGGAAACCTTAAAAGACGACGGCTTTCTCGAACACACCGAATATTGCGGAAATTTTTACGGAACGCCGAAAAAGCAGTTCTTTCAGATGATCGACGACGGCTTCGTTCCGGTGTTGGAAATTGAAACCGACGGTGCCGAGCAGGTGATGAAACAGCTTTCCGACTATCTTTCCGTTTATCTCACCCCGCCCAACTACACCACCTTGGAAGCGCGGCTGAGAGGACGCGGAACGGAAACCGAAGATTCCATTCAAAAGCGCCTTGGCGCTGCGAAAGAAGAGATCCTGTGTTCCGAGTTTTATCAAAACATCATCATCAACCCCGACAATCGAGCTGAGGATGCCGCCCGCGCCATGGTGGAGCTCGTGGAAACGGGCAAAACCGAAAGCGAAGTGCTGGTTCGCGACCGAAGCGCTTTCCTTTCCGATTTTCAAAAGTAAACAATAATAATTCACAATAAAAATCATTTCATTTCAGGAGGAAAAAAACATGATTTATCCGTCTATTGCCGATCTTTCCGATGAAGGAGTAAACCGCTACATGCTCTCCATTGCCACTGCAAAGTGTGCCAGAAAAATCACGGAAGATCAGTTAAAAAAAGCACAAAACAATCAGGAAGTCAAAGAAGAAAAATTCGCTGCTTTCTCTTCCAAGAAAAACGTGACCAACGAAAAGCCCGTCAAAGAAGCCATTGAAAAGCTGAACGCCAGACAAGTTAAAATCATTCTTACCGAAGACTAAAAACACACGGAGAGAACCATGGAACAAACCCGGATCGCCAAAGTGCATCTTCTTTCTACCCCCAAGTGGGCGGACAGAGAATTTGATTATCTTTGTCCGGGCTCTTTGCCGGTCTTTCGCGGTGCCGTGGTTAAAATTCCGTTTGGAAAAGCCAATCGGGAACGCTTCGGAGTCGTCACACAAGTGATCGAAACAACACCCGAAATGGAACTGAAAGCCATTTTGCAGGTGCTCCCACCGGAGATTTGTCTGACCGAAGAACTCCTGCAACTGTGCCAGCATTTAAAAGAACAGCTCTTCTGCTCGTTCGGCGATGCCACTCGCGCCATTCTTCCCTCTCCCGTCTATCAGAAAAAGGCGCGCGCCATTCGCATTCTTTGTGCCGTTGACGGAGTCTATCCCAAAACGGCGCTGCAGTCGTTTCGCGGCAAAAACAAAGAAAAGTATCAAGCGCTCTTGGAATACTTATCTTTGGTGGGCTCTGCCCCCGAAAAAACCTGTCGGGAGTTGTTTGATCTGGATCACGCCGGCATTTCC
This sequence comes from Eubacteriales bacterium, assembly GCA_045580105.1. Taxonomy (GTDB): domain Bacteria; phylum Bacillota; class Clostridia; order Oscillospirales; family SIG627; genus RGIG5579. Next base: position 14,886 of record JAZNNH010000076.1, read on the forward strand.
ATCCTGCAAAAGAAATCGCTCGTTTGCGTTTCCGAAAAAGAATTTCAACGTGACCCGTTCGCCGGCATTTCGATTTCCGGACCGGAAGAAAATAAGCTCTCCGAAGCCCAACAAAACGCCTTTGAAATCCTCAAAGAAAAACTGGACGGAAAGACGGCATCTGCCGCCCTTTTGCACGGTGTGACCGGAAGCGGAAAAACGCGCGTGATGCTTGCGCTATGCGATCACGTCCTCAAGATGGGGAAAACCGTTTTGTTTTTGGTACCGGAAATCGCACTGACGGCGCAAAGCGCAAAGCTTCTCTTCGGTCAATACGGCGACCGTGTCGCCATGATTCACTCTGCCCTTTCGGAAGGAGAACGGCGCGATACCTACGCCGCCATCCGTTCGGGGAAAAAGAGCATCGTTCTGGGAACCAGAAGCGCTGTTTTCGCCCCCCTTTCGAACTTGGGTCTTGTGGTGATCGACGAGGAACAGGACGGCAGCTACAAATCCGATACGGGGCTCAAATACCACGCAAGGGACGTGGCACGCTTTCGCTGTGCGAAAAATCACGCGATGCTCCTTTTGGCATCCGCTACGCCGGATATTGAATCCTATTACAAAGCCAAAAGCGGCATTTATACCCTCGTTTCCCTCACCCAGCGGTACGGGGAAGCGACCCTGCCGGACGTGCGCATCATTGATCTGCGCTCGGATTTGAGAAACCGACCGGGAGAATTGATCGGTTCGGTTTTAGAAGAAGAGATCCGTCGCAATTTGGAACAGGGCGAGCAAACCATTCTTTTGATGAACCGCCGCGGTTATCGCCGCTTTGTTTCCTGTCTTTCTTGCGGCTCACCCATTCGTTGTCCCCATTGCAGTGTTTCCATGACCCTGCACAACGGTCCGCAAAAACGGCTTTCCTGCCACTACTGCGGATACGCTACGACCCTGCCCCAGACCTGTCCCGAGTGCCATTCCGAGCACTTGGTTCCGCACGGCTTCGGCATTCAGCAATTAGAAGAAGAACTGAAAAACAAATTTCCCGAGGCGCGCACCCTTCGCCTTGATTCCGACTCCCTTTCCGGCAAGCATTCTCACGAAACCATTTTAGAGCAGTTTCGAAACGGAGAGGCAGACATTCTCATTGGCACGCAAATGGTAGCGAAAGGGCACAATTTCCCCAACGTTACGCTGGTGGGCATCGTGATGGCGGACAGTGCCCTGTATTTGAGTGATTTCCGTGCCGCGGAACACACGTTTTCCCTCTTAACCCAAGTGATCGGAAGAGCCGGTCGCGCCAAAAAACGCGGTCGCGCGCTGATTCAAACACTCAACCCCAGACACAACGTATTTTCCTTGGCGGCTGCCCAAGATTACCCTGATTTTTACGAAGGCGAAATCGCCTTGCGCAAGGCGTTTCAATTTCCGCCTTTTTGCAACCTCGCGCTTTTCACCCTCTCTCACGAAAGCGAAGCAAAACTCGACCGATGCGCAGAACAAATGGGCAAACTGTTTGCCGATGCTCTGAAAGGTCCGTTTTCCGACGTGAAAATCATCATTTACGGTCCTTTTCCCTCGCCCATTTATAAAATCAAGAATATTTACCGAAAACGGTTTATCATCAAATACAAAAACAACACCCGAACCCGCGCTCTGTTCGACGAGGTTTTAACGCAGATCGCCGTGACGCAAGAAAACGGCGCCGCCGTGACGCTGGACATCGGGCCCGGACTGATTTAAAGGAGATACCATGGCTATCCTGAACATTGTAAAAGACGGAGATGAAATCCTGAGAAAAAAATCCAGAGAAGTGGAAACCATCGATGAAAGAATCTTCACCCTTTTGGATGATATGAAAGAAACGATGGCAAAAGCCGGCGGAGTCGGTCTTGCCGCCGTTCAGGTCGGAAAGCTCAAACGGCTGATCGTCATCGACACCGGTGAGGATCAATTGGAATTGATCAATCCGAAAATGCTTTCCTTCAGCGGAGAGCAGGAAGATCTGGAGGGCTGTCTTTCCTGTCCCAATCAATGGGGCATTCGCAAGCGACCGATGAAGGTCAGAGTTGAAACGCTGGATCGAAACGGAAAAAAAGTCAAAAAAAACGCTGAGGGCTTTCTTGCCAAAGCCATCTGCCACGAAATGGATCACTTGGAGGGCAAGCTTTTCTACGACGAAGACTGCACTCTCTTATCGCCCGAGGAATTGAAAGAATATGAATAAGAATATAATTTTTATGGGAACGGGACCCTTCGCTCTCACCGCGCTGATCGGGCTTTGGGAGCATTTGGAGGAAGGCGACCGCCTTTGTGTGTATACCAAGCAGGCAAAAAAAGCCGGCAGAGGAATGAAAGAAAAGGAGGGCTGTGTCGCTCTCTTTGCAAAAGAAAAAAATCTTCCCCTCTATCAGCCCGCTTCTTTGAAGGAGGATGCGGCAAAAGAAGAGTTTCTTTCCCTTGGTGCCGATCTTGTGGTCGTTGCCTCTTACGGTTTGATTCTCCCCCCTTACGTCCTTTCCGCCCCGCCGTTCGGATGCATCAACATTCACGCTTCGCTGTTGCCGCAATACCGCGGTGCGGCTCCGATCCATCGCGCGATTTTGGACGGACAGAGCGTGACCGGTGTGACCATTATGCAAATGGACGAGGGACTTGACACCGGTGATATTTTGAAAACCAGAGAAACCCCGATCGGGGAAAACGAGTGTGTCGGCGAACTGTTCGACCGCTTGGCTACCATGGGAAGCGAACTGCTGTTGGAAATGCTTCCCGATATTTGGAATCGGAAGCTAACTCCCATCCCTCAGGATCACACCAAATCCACTTACGCAAACAAGATCACGCGGGAAGACCAAGAGATCTCGTTTGAAACAGGAAGCCGTGAGGTTTTGGCGAAAATCCGCGGGCTGTCCCCCATTCCCTGCGCCCTTTGCAAAACGGGTGACGGGAAACTGATGAAAATTCTTTCCGCCCAAATCAGTGACCAAGCCCTTTCCGGAAAGCCGGGTGAGATCGTTGCCGTCAAGCCGCACGTTTTGGTCAAAACCGCGGACGGCGTCATTGCGCTTGGTACGGTTCAGCCCGAGGGCAAAGGAAAAATGGCAGCCACAGACGCCGTCAACGGCAGAAAACTGAATCCGGGAGATCTGCTTCAATGAATCAAGCCAGACGCTTGGCCTTTCAATCTCTGTTAAAAAGCGCCAAAAACGCTTCCTATTCCAATTTGGAAATGGATGCCACCTTGCGCTCCGCCTCACTTTCCGAGGAAGACCGTTCTCTTTATACGGGGCTGTATTTGGGTGTGATCGAAAAAAAGATCACCTTGGACTATTTGTTATCTCGAATCAGCACCACCCCGTTAAATCAAATGGAACCGGAACCACTTTGCATTCTGGAGCTGAGTGCGTATCAAATCCTCTATTTGGATCGCATTCCGGATCACGCCGCTATTTTTGAAGCGGGCGAATTGGCAAAAGCGGTTTGTCCCCACGCCCTGTCGCTTGTCAACGCAGTTCTGCGCAGAATCTCAAGAGAAAAAGATGCGGTCCTGTCCCTTTTGGATCAGCCGGGTAAAAAGGGACTGGCTCTAAAATACGGTTATCCCCGCTATCTTGTCGGGCTTTGGCAAAGCTCTTACGGAAAAGATGCGTGTCTTGCCATTATGAAAGCGCAAAACGAAAGAGCACCCCTGACTCTGCGCGTCAACACCCTCAAGACCGATCTTGACGCATACTCTAAATTACTAGAAGAGCGCGGCATTACGCATCACAAAAACGCGCTTTCCAAGCACGCAATTACCTTGGAAGAAGCCGGAACGCCCACCGCACTTCCCGGCTTTGAAGAAGGTCTTTTCTTCGTGCAAGACGCCGCGGCAGGTCACGCCGTAGACCGTTTGGGTGCGATGCCGGGCGAGCGCATTTTGGATCTTTGCGCCGCACCGGGCGGAAAAAGCTTCGGCGCCGCGATGGATATGAACGGATGCGGCACGATTCTTTCCTGCGAATTACATCCTACACGGCTTCCTCTGATCGAGGACGGCGCAAAGCGCCTCGGCATTTCCATTCTCGGTACCCGCGCTGCCGATTCGCGCATCCCCGTGCCGGAACACAAATCCGGCTTTGATCGAGTGATTTGCGACGTTCCCTGCTCGGGATACGGCGTGATCGCCAAAAAGCCCGACATTCGGCACAAAGCAAAGGAAGAGGCAGACGCCTTACCCGAAATCCAGCTTGCCATTCTCAAAACGGCTGCGCACGCCGTCAAGCCGGGCGGTCGGATCGTTTATTCCACCTGCACCTTAAACCCTGCGGAAAACGAAGCGGTTTGCAACCGTTTTCTTGCCGAAAACCCTCATTTTCGCCGCCAAGGGGAAATGGAAACCATTTTTCCGAAGGCAGGAGAAAACGACGGCTTTTTTGTAGATTGTTTGGAGAAAATTCATGACTGAAAAACACGATCTTCGTTCTCTTTTTCCCGAAGAGATCGCGAGCATCCTCAAAGAACACGGCATCGAATCCTACCGTGCCGGTCAAATCGTATCTTGGCTGCAAAAGGGCGCTGCGAGCTTTGACGAAATGACAAACATTTCCAAATCGGCACGCGAAAAGCTCAGCCAAATATTCCGCATCGACAATATGATCGAAGCCGAAAATCGGGTTTCCAAGATTGACGGCACCACCAAATATCTGTTCACCCTCCCCGACGGAGAATACGTAGAAAGCGTTCTGCTTTCCTATAAGCACGGCTACAGCGTTTGTCTGTCCACGCAAGTGGGCTGCAAAATGGGATGTCGCTTCTGCGCCTCCACCAAAGCCGGCTTTCTTCGCAATCTCACCCCCGGAGAAATTTTACTGCAGATGGTTGAGATCACCAGAGACAAACGAAAGCACGACCCCGATTTTCGCATCGGGCACGTGGTTTTGATGGGAATCGGCGAACCGCTTGACAATTACGACAACGTCATTCGCTTTTTAAAACTTTGTAACCACAAGGATCTGTTTGGCATCGGATACCGCAATATTTCCCTTTCCACCTGCGGTCTGATTGACAAAATCCGAGATCTAATGCACGAGGATCTTCCCATCACCCTTTCCATTTCCCTTCACGCATCCAATTGTGCTTTGCGCAGTGATCTGATGCCCATCAACCGCCGCTATCCCTTGGAGGATCTGATTTCGGTATGCAAAGAGTACACGAAACACACCGGACGGCGCATTTCCTTTGAATATGCACTCATTGCGGGCGTCAACGACACCCACGAGCGCGCAAGGGAGCTGATCGCCCTGCTTTCGGGCTGGCTGAATCACTTAAATCTGATTCCCGTCAACCCCACCAAAGAAACCGACTTTTTGCCGGGCGATCGGAAGAAAATGGAACAATTTGCAAAAAAACTTACAGACGGCGGCATCAACGCCACCATCCGCAGAACCTTAGGTGCGGATATTCAAGCAGCCTGCGGACAACTTCGCAGAGAAAAGCTACAAGCATAAGGAGAACGGCATGGAATATTACGGTTCCACCGACCAAGGCATCCGCAGAAGCAGCAACCAAGATGCCTTTCAAATCAAAATTGCAGGAAACCTATTGGTCGCAACGGTTTGCGACGGAATGGGCGGCGCGGCCGGCGGTCACATTGCCAGCGCCATCGGGGTTCAAACCTACACCAAAAAGCTGTGCAAATACATCAATTCCGCCCTCAGCTTCGTGTTTTTGGGTGAAATTCCCAAATTCGGAGTTCCCTGCGAAAATTTTCCGGATTTAAGACTGCACGATTTTATTGCCAAATCGATTGATCTTGCCAACGCGGAAATTTTCTCCGAAGGGGAGAAAAACAGCACGCTAATGGGAATGGGCACCACGCTCACCTCCTGTGTCGTGACCCCTTGCGGGATCGTGACGGCAAACATCGGTGACAGCAGGATCTATTACGTATGCGACGGAAAAATCGAAAAACTGACGCGCGACCATTCCTTGGTTCAGAATCTCATCGATGAAGGCAAAATTTCCGAAAAAGAAGCGCAAAGTCACCCCAACCGCAACATTATCCTAAGGGCCTTGGGTGTGGACGAAAAAGTGGAAGCTGATATTACCTTTTTCCCCTACACAAAAGGAACCTTGCTTCTTTGCAGTGACGGTCTTTCCAACTACTTCGATGAAGACTTTTTCCTGCAAACACTGGAAAGCCGCAGAAGTCAGGAAGAAAAGGCAAATCTACTGATTGAATATGCCAACCGATGCGGTGGCGCAGACAACATCACCGCAGTGGTAATCAAATTATAAGGCAAGGAGAACAATATGGATTCCTCTCAAAACAAATACGATCATCTGGTGGGAAAAGTCATCGACAACCGCTACGAGATCCTACAGGTTAAGGGAATTGGCGGCATGGCCGTGGTTCTGAAAGCAAAAGATAAACTGAAAAACAGAACCGTTGCCATTAAAATGCTCAACGAAAAGCACGCCGGCGATTCGGCATCCGTTCGTCGCTTTGTCAACGAATCCCGTGCCATCGCTCTGCTTTCCAACGAGCACATCGTGGATATTTACGACGTCGCTTTTACCGGAAAAAACAAATATCTGGTGATGGGATACATCGACGGCATTACGCTTCGTGAATATATGAAGAGAAACGCGCCTTTGGGCTTGGAAAAGAGTTTGGATTTTGTGATGCAGATTCTTTCCGCGCTTGAGCACGCACACGAAAAAGGCGTCGTCCACCGCGATATCAAGCCGCAAAACATTATGGTGCAAGCCAACGGAAAGCTGAAGGTTACAGATTTCGGAATTGCCCAGATCTCCGATTTCAACCAAGGAAATTCCGGCGTTGCCATGGGTACGGTCTATTATATTTCGCCGGAGCAGGCCAGCGGAAAAACCACCACCTTCTCCTCGGATATTTATTCGATCGGTATTATGCTCTATGAAATGGTAACGGGAAAGCTGCCCTTCGAAGGTGACACGCCCCTTTCCATTGCCATGATGCAAGTCAACTCCGTTCCGACCCGTCCGCGGAAAATCGACCCAAAAATTCCGCAGGGCTTGGAGCAGATCATTCTGCGCGCCATAAACAAGGCGCCGGAAGAACGCTTCCGTTCTGCCAAATCTATGCTTCGTGCCTGTGAAATCATCAAGCGTGACAAAACCGTTGTGTTTGAAGAACCCAAGAGCGACGCAGAACACAAACACGCTCTTGAAAAAAACGAACCGTCGCCGAAACAGAAGATCAAAGCCACTCCGGGCACACTCTTCCCCATCGTTTTGGGTGTGACCACCTCCTTTCTTTTGGTCTTGGCGGTGGCCGGTATCATTTTGCTTTCCTCTTTGATTGATATGACAAGTGAAGACAACACCATCGTCGTTCCCATTCCCGATCTGATCGGGCAAGAATTGAACGACGAGTTGAAAGCGAGCTTGGAAGCCCAAAACATTGTACTTTCCGTGACCGAAGTCAACAACGACGTGTATGCCGCCGGACAAATCGCAACGCAAGAACCGGACGGCGGTCAAACCAGAAAAATTGCCAACAAAAACAAAACAGTTGAGATCAAAGTCGAAGTTTCTGCCGGCAAAAAGAGTTTTGCCTTGGAAAACTTTGCCAACCAAGAATACCGAAACGTACAGATCAAGCTCAAGGACTTGGGCGCGAACGTCACGGTGGAAGAGCGCTTTGATTCCTCCGTCATCGCGGGCTATATCATTGCCACCACCCCCGAAGCAGGCGCTACCATCAACAGCGGGGATACCGTGAATCTGATCGTTTCCAAAGGCGTGGAAACCACGTATGCCAATATGATCTCCGTGGTCGGTGAAACGGCGGAACGCGCCAAGCAAAACCTTTTGAACAAAAACTTTGTGGTCGGTAGAATTACCAAGCAATATTCCGAAACGATTCCTGCCGGATGCGTCATCAGCCAAAGCGTCGAAAAAGGAACGAAAACCGCTCAAAAATACACCGCGGTTGATTTGGTCGTAAGCTTAGGTCCGGCACCGCAGCCGCCGGCTCCCGAACCTGCACCGGAAGGAACTCCGCCTGTCGACCAGTCCCCTGCCGACACCAGCGCCGCAGTCAGCTGAGCGATGAAAGAAACGGGTCGCATCATCTGCCTTTCCGGAGGGCTTTATTCCGTGAAAACAAAAACCGACACCCTCCTTTGCTTTGCCAAAGGAAAGTTTCGGCGCGGCGAGATCTCACCCGTTGCCGGAGATCTGGTCACCATTTCCAGAGAAGAGGGTCTCGGACAAAAAGAAAAAAACTTAGGGGCACGCGGGGTGATCACGAATGTGCTTCCCCGAAAAAACGTTCTCATCCGTCCCCCGCTTGCCAATCTGGATACCCTGTTTTTGGTCGCGGCAGTCAAAGATCCGGAGCCCGTGCTCCTATCAATTGACAAGCTCCTTGCCATCTCCGAGCACAACGGGATTCAAGCGGTTTTGGTTTTCACCAAAAAGGAATTGGATTCGACGCGGGCACAGGAGCTGGTTTCGCTTTACCGCAACGCCGGATTCGAGGCATTTTCCGTTTCCCATTTAGAAGAAGAAACCACAAGGCAGCTGCTCTATCCCTGCATCCGCGGAACGGTCTGTGCCTTGGCGGGAGCCAGCGGTGTGGGAAAATCCACTCTGATCAACACGCTTTTCCCCGATATCGGTGCACAAACCGGCATCTTGAGTGAAAAAACGCAGCGAGGACGGCACACCACAAGACAAAGCACCCTCTACGACATCTCTCCCCTTCTGGGCCGAGAAGAGGGCTACGTTGCCGATACGCCCGGTTTTTCTCTGCTTGATTTCGAGCGCTTCTTCTTTATGGAAAAAGACGATTTGGCGTTTACTTTTCCTGAATTTCAAGCTCTTCTCGGAACGTGCCGATACACCAAATGCTCCCATCAAACCGAAGACGGTTGCAAAATCATTGAAGCCGTAGCGTCGGGCGCAATCGCGCCTTCGCGTCACCAAAGCTACTGCGCCTTGTATCGGGAGCTGAACAAAACCCACGCTTGGGAACAGGACAAAAAGAAAACAAGAAGATAAAAAAACCAACCGAAGATTTCGGTTGGTTTTTCTTTTATTTCTTGATTTTTTCCCAATAAAGCTTTGCGGCTTGTTCGGATTTGTTTTCCCCGAAGCGGTAATATACCCGATCCTTAAGATCCTCCGGCAAATATTGCTGGGGAACGTAGTGATTGGGATAATCGTGAGGATAAAGATAGGCATCCTTTTTATCCCCTACACCGAAAAAATGATTGTTCTTGAGTCGGGACGGCATATCTCTTCCCAAGCCCTTTTCAATATCTTCCGCCGCCGCCGCATACGCTAAATATGCCGAATTGGATTTTGGGCTGGTGGCAAGGAGAATGGCGGCGTGTGCCAACGGAATTCTGGCTTCGGGCATGCCGAGCATCAGAGCCGAATCGACGCATTGCTTGACGATGACAGCGGCTTGCGAATACGCAAGCCCGATATCTTCCGAGGCAATCACCAAAAGCCGACGACAAGCCCCTTGCAGGTCCCCTGCTTCCAAAAGCTTTGCAAGGTAAAACACTGCTGCGTTTTCATCACTGCCACGAATAGATTTTTGCAGGGCAGACCAAAGCTCGTATTTGTCGTCACCCGAACGATCGTATGCTGCATAATTTCTTTGGGCGCAGCTGACGGCATCCTCTTGGGTGATCACGTCGTCTGCAATGTAGTAGCAAAGCTCCAAATAATTCAAGGAAGCGCGAACGTCGCCGCCGGACAAGGTAGCAATATAGCGCATTGCCTCGGGGGTTGCGGTTTTGTTTTGACCGCTTTCTTCGTTCAACAACGCAAGTCCCCTGTCAAGGTTTTCTTGAATCTCTTCGGGAGAAAGCTCCTTGAATTCGAACACGGCACAACGGGAAAGGATTGCCTTATAAACGTAAAAATAGGGATTTTCCGTGGTGGAGGCAATCAGCGTTACCCTGCCGTCTTCAATGTATTCCAAAAGGGTTTGTTGCTGTTTTTTGTTCAGATACTGGATTTCATCCAAATACAGAACGATTCCGTCCATTCCCTCGAGCCCCTCGGTTTCGGCAAGAACCTCTTTAATATCTTTTCCTGCCGAGGAGGTGGCATTGAGTTTTCGAAACGGGAGTCCCGCCTTTTCCGCTACCAAATTGGCAACGGTAGTCTTTCCGACACCGGACGGGCCGTAGAAAATCATATTGGTGAGTTTCTCAGAATCCAAAAGGCGCTTCAAAGGCCCTTTTTCACCCAAAATATGCTTTTGTCCTACAACCTGTTCAAAGTTTTGGGGACGGAGCCGTTGGGCAAGCGGAATATTCATCTTTCAAAATATCCTTGGCGGAAGAGCAATTCCGCAACTTCTACCGCACCGCCGGCGGCACCGCGCAGGGTGTTGTGAGAAAGACCGACGAATTTGTAATCGTAGATGGAATCCTCACGCAATCTTCCTGCGCAAATTCCCATTCCGTTTTCTGTCATACGGTCAAGATGGGTCTGCGGACGGTTGTCTTCCTCAAAATAGGTGATAAACTGCTTGGGAGCGCTGGGCAATTCCAATTCTTGGGGTACGGACTTGTATTCCTTCCACTTTTTCAGAATTTCTTCCTTCGAAGGTTTCTTGCGGAAGCGAACGAAGGTTGCCGCCATGTGTCCGTCCGTGCAAGGAACGCGCAGACACTGCGCACTGATGGTAAGAGAAGAGAGGGGTTCCACGCCGTCGGCTCCGATCTTACCCCAGATCTTCAAGGGTTCTTTTTCACTCTTTTCTTCCTCTCCGGAAATGAAAGGAATGATATTATCTTCCATTTCAGGCCACTCACGGAAGGTTTTTCCTGCACCGGAAATGGCTTGGTAGGTCGTGACAAACATTTCAACCGGTTCAAACTCCATCAAGGGCTGGATCAAGGGAACGTAGCTTTGGATGGAGCAGTTGGGTTTGGCGGCAATAAAACCGCGCTTCGTACCCAATCTTTTTTTCTGCAACGGTATCAAATCCGTATGCCGGGGGTTAACTTCGGGAATGATCATCGGAACGTCGGGCGTGAAGCGATGCGCGCTGTTGTTGGAAACAACGGGAATCTCTGCCTTGGCAAGCGCCTCTTCGTATGCTCTGATTTCTTCTTTGGGCATATTCACGGCGCAAAATACCATATCCACCGTTTCGGCGATGGAAGCAATATCAGCGGCATCCAAAACGGACATTGCGGCAATGGCCTCGGAAAGTTCGGTTTTCATTTTCCAACGGCCTTCCACCGCTTCTTTGTACGTTCTGCCGGCGCTGCGGGCACTGGCGTAAAGTCCTGCGATTTCAAAATAGGGGTGATGTTCCAAGAGCGTAATAAATCTCTGACCCACCATTCCGGTGGCACCAATAATACCCACTTTAATACGATTCATATTCTCCTCCGTAATCTAAATATTATAAAAGCCAATTCCACCCACGAAACGTGTTTGGAATTGGCATTACATCCTGCCGGTCGGCAAGGAACGGTGGTTTCCCACCGTATTGCGCTACTCCGCAAATTATTTGTACTTGCGCTTTCTTGCAGCTTCAGACTTCTTCTTGCGTTTTACGCTGGGCTTTTCATAGCATTCGCGCTTACGAAGTTCGCTAAGTACACCGCTTCTGGCGCACTGACGTTTAAATCTGCGAATAGCACTATCCAGTGATTCGTTTTCTTTAACTCTAACTTCTGCCATCTTTTTCCCTCCCTTTGCACATAGCGAAGAGATAAAACAAACCAGTCTTATAGACTTTTTTCATTATAGCCCATCTTTTTCCGAATGTCAATATTTTTTTCCATTTTTTATACAAAAACAAAAACCCGTCTGCATTTGGCAGACGGGTTGATTGGCAGAATCCTTATTTTGCTACAATGTTGACAAGCTTTCCGGGAACGTAGATTTCCTTGATGATGTGCTTGCCTTCCAGTTGTGAAGCGATCAACTCCTGTGCTTTGGCAGCGGCGATCACGTCCTGAGCGGGGGCATCCACGGCAATGTTCATTTTGGCTCTGACCTTACCGCAAATTTGAATGGCAATTTCCACTGTGGAATCGACGCATTTTTCGGGATCGAATTCCGGCCACTTGGTTTGGTTGAGCATTCCCTCAAAGCCCAGAAGCGTCCACATTTCCTCCGTCATATGAGGAGCAAAGGGATTGAGCAGCGTGATGAAGATGCCGAGTTCTTCCTTGGTGACACTGCCGGTGGCGGCAATCTCATTGAGAAGTGCCATCAAAGCGGCGATGGCAGTATTCATCTTCAAGCCCTCAATGTCTTCGGTTACTTTGCGAATGGTCTTGTGGAAGCAGGATTCCACCTCGGGACGAATCGCACCGGGCTGGCATCCGTCCATCAAGCTCCAAACTCTGTCAAGGAAGCGTTTGCATCCCTTGATAGAAGCGGAATTCCAAGGAGCGGCCTTTTCAAAGTCACCGATGAACATTTCGTAAAGACGCATGGTATCCGCGCCGTATTCGTTGACGATGTCATCGGGGTTCACCACGTTTCCGCGGGATTTACTCATCTTTTCGCCGTTTTCGCCCAAAATCATACCGTGACTGGTACGCTTTGCATAGGGCTCGGCGGTGGTGACGGCATCGATATCATAAAGGAATTTGTGCCAGAAACGGCTGTAAAGCAAGTGAAGCGTGGTGTGCTCCATACCGCCGTTATACCAGTCAACCGGCAACCAATATTCCATCGCTTCGCGAGATGCGATCGCATCGGTATTATGAGGATCGATATAGCGCAGGAAGTACCAAGAGGAACCAGCCCACTGAGGCATGGTATCGGTTTCTCTCTGTGCGGGAGCGCCGCAACGGGGACAGGTGGTATTGACCCAATCGGTCATTTTTGCCAAAGGCGATTCTCCGGTTTCGGTGGGTTCATAGGAATCAACGTCCGGCAATACCAAAGGCAGTTGGTCTTCGGGAAGGGGAACGGCACCGCAATGGGGGCAGTGCACGATCGGGATGGGTTCACCCCAATATCGCTGACGGGAGAAGACCCAGTCACGCAGTTTGTAGTTGATTTTCTTTTCACCGACACCTTTTTCGGAAAGCCACTGGGTGATTTTCTCCTTGGCTTCCTCCACGCTCAGACCGTCCAGAAAATCGGAGTTGGTCATGATACCGGTCGCACAATCGACAAAGGCCTCTTTTTCGACGTTTCCGCCCTTAACGACTTCGATGATGGGAAGATCAAACACCTTGGCAAAATCATAGTCGCGCTCGTCGTGTGCAGGTACTGCCATAATGGCGCCCGTGCCGTAAGAAGCAAGCACGTAGTCCGAAATGAAGATCGGGATTTCTTTGCCGTTTACGGGGTTGACGGCAGTCACGCCCGAAAGACGAACACCGGTCTTTTCCTTAACCACTTCCGCCCTTTCGAAGTCACTCTTTCTGGCTGCCGCATCCTGATAGGCGCGGATTTCATCCATATTATGTAACAAATCCTGCCACTTTTCGATCAGCGCGTGTTCGGGTGCCATAACCATATAGGTTGCACCGAACAGAGTGTCGGGACGGGTGGTATATACTTCTAAGATATCCCCTGCGCTGGTCTTAAATTTGACCTGAGCGCCTTGGCTTCTGCCGATCCAGTTTCTCTGCTGGGTCTTGACACGTTCAATGAAGTTAACGTCGTCCAAGCCGTTGAGCAGTTTTTCCGCATAATCGGTAATTTTGAGCATCCACTGGCTCTTTACCTTGCGCACCACCTCGCTCCCGCATCTCTCGCAAACGCCGCCTGCGGCTTCTTCGTTGGCAAGAACGCATTTACAGGAGGGACACCAGTTGACTGCCATTTCCTTTTTATAGGCAAGTCCCTTGTCAAACAGCCGGAGAAAGATCCACTGCGTCCACTTATAATAATTCGGATCGGTGGTATTGACTTCTCTTTTCCAATCGAAAGAAAAGCCCAAGGAACGAAGCTGTTCTTTGAAATGAGCCACGTTTTTCTCCGTTACGATCGAAGGATGAATGTGGTTTTTAATCGCAAAGTTTTCCGTGGGCAGACCGAATGCGTCCCATCCCATCGGGTACAGAACGTTAAAGCCCTGCAGTCTTTTTTTGCGAGAAACGATATCCAGTGCGGTATAGGAACGGGGATGGCCTACGTGAAGTCCCTGTCCCGAAGGATAAGGAAATTCAACCAAAGCGTAGAACTTGGGTTTGGAATAATCCGTGCCGGCACAGAACGTTCCTTCGTGTTCCCAAATATCCTGCCACTTTTTTTCTGTCTGCTTAAAATTGTACTCCATTTTTTCTTCCTCTTATACTTAAAAACTAATCTTGTTTTGCTTCAAATTCAATTTTTTCCGCGCCGCTCCAAAGCTTTTCCAGCTTAAAGAACTCACGGCTGTTGGCATCAAAAATATGAACGATGACGTCGGCAAAATCCATCAAAATCCAGCCGCCGCCACGGTATCCTTCCACGTGGTGGCTTAGAATCTGATCCTCTTGGCGCAGACGGAACTCAATCTCGTCGCTGAGGGCTTTCAGATGCGTGGACGAGGTTGCCGTGGCAAGCACGAAATAATCCGTGATCACCGTTTCTTCCAACACTTTCAGGATCTGCACGTCCTTTCCCTTCTTTTCATCCAGGATCGTTGCGATCTTTTTGGCTTTTTCCAGTGCCGTCATAGGGTTTCCTTTCTTTTCAGATCCGCCACCGCAGACAAGGTCAGGGGGTGAATCGGTACGTTTTTTTCTTTTAAATGCGCCACAGTCTCTTCCATCACCGCAAGGATGCAGCGATCCAGATGCAAGAGCCGATCAGAGGGGGCATCAGGCATCGCGTCGTAAAAATGACGGCGCATCCTGCGGCAAACCGCATGGGATCTGGTTTCCTCAATAAAATCTGCAAAATAGAGAATTTTTTCTCCCGGCGTCATATTCTCTTTTCCCGTTGTGTGGTAGCGGATGGCATCAGCATCTTTTTTCGAAAGAAGTCCCTTCTCCTGCGCCAGAATCGCGGCGGTCAAGCCGTGAAGGGTCGCAGAAGAACTTTTTTCGTTCTCTGTGATCGCGACGCCGCATTGTTCCAAATACGCAAGATGCTCCTTTTCGCTCCACTCTTTGGTGGCATCGTGCCAAAGGGCTGCAAGACACAGCGAGCTTTTTTCGGGATAAGCAAACAAATCACAAAGCTTTGCCACTTCCCGTTCCACCGCCAAAGTATGGGAAAATCGACTCGGTGAGAGCGTTTGCTCCATTTGAGTCAAGACGCTTTCCCGCAAGGGGGAAACCGCGCAATCATAAAGACGACGTTTGGTGATATATTCGTTCACAGCGGGCGAAAGAGAGTGAGAAAATCCCTCTTTCTTCAGCTCTTCCCGAATCTGAGTCGAAGATATTATATATGCATTTTCTTGCAAAAGCAAGATTTGGGCGCCAAATTCTTTTTCCAGCCAAGCTTTTTTTGCTTCGAGCGCATCCCCTGCTTTGTAACGGGACATCACGCAAAGGGTGACACAGGATAGAATGTCCCGTGCGCGAAACCAAGTTTCAAACGCAAGAAACTGATCGGTTCCGACAAACAGATAAAGCTGCGCCTTCGGATGCTGTTTTCGTAATTTCTCAATCGTCAGATACGAATAGGATTTTTCGTTAGAATCGAGTTCCATCGAAGACAGCGAAATCGCTTCCGACAAAGGCAAAAAAGCAAGCTTTGCCAATTCAAGGCGATGATGGGGGTCTGCCCCCGAAATGATTTTATGCGGTGGATCCTTGGATGGGATCACATAGATCAGATCAAGCTGCGCTTCTTTCAAAAAAGCCCCGACCGCCGTTTCGTGTCCCCTGTGCGGAGGATCAAAGGCACCGCCGAAGATTCCGATTTTCATATCAGTCAAAGAGTGCGTCGACAAATTCTTCGGGTACGAACGGACGAAGGTCATCCACACCCTCTCCTACCCCGATGTATTTGACGGGAATGCCCAATTCTTTTTTCAGAGAGAAGATGATGCCGCCCTTTGCCGTGCCGTCGAGTTTGGTCAAGACAAGCCCCGTAATGCCGGCGCTTTTGGCAAATTCCTTTGCCTGACTGACCGCATTCTGACCGGTGGTTGCATCCAGTACCAAAAGGATCTCACGATCCGCACCGGCAAGCTCACGGTCTAACACGCGACTGATTTTTTCCAGCTCGTCCATCAGATTCTTTTTGTTGTGAAGCCGACCTGCCGTATCCACGATCAGAACGTCCGCACCGCGCTTTTTCGCGGCGGCGGCGGCATCAAAGACCACGGCGGCAGGGTCAGCGCCGTCGGTTTGACTGATCATTTCCACGCCGATGCGATCTGCCCAAATTCCGAGCTGTTCGCGGGCGGCGGCACGGAAGGTATCTCCTGCTGCCAGAATGACGCGTTTTCCTTGCTGGGTCAAGTGATTGGCAATTTTTGCAATCGAGGTCGTTTTCCCAACCCCGTTTACCCCAATCATCAGAATGGAGGCGGGGCTGGTCGAAAGATTCAAGTCAAGGCCGTCTTTTTGGAGCATTGAAACCAAAATTTCGCGCAAGGCGGTTTTGGCAGTTCCTCCGTCCATAATACGCTCTTCCACAACTTTGTCACGAAGGTTTTCGATGATTTCCATCGCGGTTTCCGCACCGAAATCCGCAAGGATGAGGATCTCTTCCAGTTCTTCGTAAAAATCCTCGTCGATTTGACCGGAAAGTGCGCGAAACAGCGCGTCGGTACGGTGTAGGATTGCATTTTTGGTTTTGGTCAATCCCGATTTTAGTTTTTCAAAGAATCCCATCTGTCATTCTCACTTTCCGTCGGATGCAAATTTTCCCGATTCGGTGGCGTCGAGTCGAATGAAGTCGCTGACACCTTTTTCCTGCATTGTGATGCCGTACAGCGTATCGGCTTCTTCCATGGTTCCTCTTCTGTGGGTGATTACGATAAACTGTGTTTTATCGTTGTGCTTTTTGACGTACTGAGCAAAACGGCGAACGTTTGCTTCATCCAGTGCCGATTCGATTTCATCAAAGATACAGAACGGACTGGGGTTGATGCGAAGCAGGGACATATAAAGCGCGATGGCAACGAACGCCTGCTCTCCGCCGGACAGAAGCGAAAGGTTTTTGATGACCTTTCCGGGCGGCTGAACGCGGATTTCAACGCCGCAGTTGAGAAGATCCTCTTTGTTGGTCAATTCAATATCGGCACTACCGCCGCCGAACAGTTCCGTGAAGATCTGACGGAAGGTGTAGCGGATCTGTTCGAAGGTTTCGGTGAACATTTCGCGCATGGTGCTTTCCAAATCGGAAATGAGTTTCTCCAGTTCCTCTTTGGATTTTGTGATATCCGAATACTGCGTGTTGAGAAAGTCGAAGCGCTCCTGCGCTTCCTGGAGTTCCTGCACCGATTCAAGATTAACCGGTCCGATGCGACGCAGATCGGCTCGAAGCGACTGCAATTTTTCCTCACCGCCCAGCGCCTGCGTATCGGTTGCAAGGCAAGCTTGGAATTCTTCGCTTTCGGGTGTCAGTTCATATTCTTCCATCAAAGAACGAACAATACTCTCTTTTTCTTTGGTGGCGGCGGAAAGACGGGATGCCAAACGGGAGAACGATTCCATGCGTTTTTCCTTTTCGGCTTGGCTTTCCTTTTGCTGCTGTCGAATGGCAGCACTTTCCTGAGTTGCCTGATTGACACGGTCCTGAAGAATCGTGATTTGGGCTTTTTTCACTTCGATGGACGTGTGAACGGTCTGTCTTTGTTGTTTGACTTCTTCGATCTTTCGCAGAAATTCCTGTTTTTCGGCTTCCAGCTCTTGCAGGAGTGTTTCTTTGTTCTTTTCTCCCTCTGCCAAACCGGAAAGTGCCGCTTCGTTTTCGGAAAGGCGAAGCGCCTCCTGCTCCAGACGAAGCTGTGCCTGACCGCGCAGTGCAAGGATTTGTCCTTGCCCGATGATCAGCTCTTCTCTTTGTTTTTCTTTTGCTTCTTTGGTTTCTTTCAACGCCAAAAGCTCTTCTGCAATTTTTTCTTCACGGAAGGCAATCTTCTGGGTTTCCAAATCAATTTCATCGCAGCGGCTCTTGAAATTTGTGATTTTTTCTTCGATTTCAAGAACTTCCTCTTCCAGTTTCAAAAAGGCAGATTTTGCCGCATCCGCCCGTTCCATTTCCAGTGTCAGCGCGTTTTGCGCTTCCCCTGCTTTCAAGCGGAGGGTATTCAGAAGCGTTTCGTTTTCTTTTTCCTTTTCACGAAGCCGGCTTCTCTTTTCTTCCAAGGAATCGATTTCTTCCCGCAGTTTTAACACTCTCTCGTCCAGCGAAGCAATTTCCTCTTTCAAAGCGGAAAGGTCGCCCGTGCGGGAAAGAGCACCGGTGAGATTGAGCGCTTGACCGCCGGTGAAGGAACCGCCGGCGTGGATAACCTGTCCGTCCAGGGTGACGATACGAACACCGTATTTTTCTGCCTTTGCCAGACGGGTTGCCGATTCGATGTCGCGGCAGATGAGCGTTTTGCCCAAGAGATGCTCGAGTGCCGGACGGAATTTTTCTTCACTGCGGCAAAGCTCGGACGCAAGGCCCAAAAAGCCCTCGTCGCGGATTTGGGACACGTCGTACAAGCTGACGCGCAAGGTGGTAAGCGGCAGGAAGGTGGCTCTGCCAAGGCGGTTTTCTTTCAAGAATGCGATCGCATCTTTCGCGCTTTTTTCGTCCTCCACCACAATGTTTTGGACGGCACCGCCCAGTGCGGTTTCGATGGCAAGCACGTAATTTTGATCGGTGGAGATCAGTTTGGAAACCGGACCGCAAATACCGGAAAGCTCCGTGCCGGCGGCACTCATTACTTCTTTTACGGAATCGGAAAAGCCCTCCAAGAGCCGTTCCATCCGAAGAAGCGTATCCCGTCTTTGCTCCTTGTCCATTTTTTCCAAACGAAGCTTCTGACAAATCTGGCTTTTTTCTTCGATCTCTTCGCCCAAGCGATAGAGGGCAAGATTGAGATTGCCGTTTTCTTTTTCCGCCTTGTTCTTTTCTTCGATGGCAAGGCCGGCGGCACGGCGCACCTCTTCCAAGCGGCTGCGCAACGCTTCGTCTTTTCCGTCGCCCTCGGAAATTCTCTTTTCCAGTTCGGCTTTTTGTTCCAAGCCGGCGCGGCTGAAGCCCTCGCCCTCGCGGCGTTCCAAAAACAGAGCGGATTTTTGCTCTGCCAAGGCATCCTTTTCGGTCAAAAGCTGCTCTTCGCGCTCGACTTCTTCGGTATATGCCAAAGCCAGCGCGCTTTGCGCGGCGCGATTTTCTTCGAACTGCTGTTCAATCTGATCCAATTCCGTCTGAACAGCGGCAAAGCGAGCGGAAATTTCCTCTTTTTCTTCCAGCAACGCCTTTTCGCGGGTATCGTTCTTTTCTCCGAGAGATAAGGTTTCCTCCCGCTTTAATTCCATATGGTGGATTTCATTTTCCAAAACGGAAAGAGAGGCGGACAGATCTGACTCGGTTGCGGCAAGATTCGACACCTCGCCGCGGATCATTTCCGTTTGGAGATTTTTTTCCTGACTTTCGATATAAAGCGCATCAATGGTACGGTCTTGCTGTTCGATCTGCCGGGAAAGCGCGGTCAGCGCCTTGTCTTCCAAGGCGTATTTTTCTTCTCCGTCTTTGGAAAATGCTTGGATGGTTTCCAATCGCTTTGCCCAGATTCCCATTTCCAGTTCCCGTTTTTCCTGAGCCACCTTCAAATAGGCCTTGGCTTTGGCGCTCTGCGCCTCCAATCTCGGTAAACGACCCTGTACTTCCGAGAGAATATCGCCGATGCGAACGGCGTTTTCATTCACAGACTGCAGCTTCAATCCCGCCTCGTGTTTGCGATAGCGGAAACGGGAAATACCGGCAGCTTCTTCAAACAGTTCTCTTCTCTCGTTGCCCTTTAACGAAATGATCTCGGCAATTTTTCCCTGACTGATCACCGAATATCCCTCTCTGCCGATACCGGTGTTGAGGAACAGGTCTACCACGTCCTTTAAGCGAACCTGTTTTTTATTCAGATAATATTCACTTTCTCCGCTTCGATACAGTCTTCTGCCGACGCTGACTTCATCGAAATCGATTTTCATCAGATAATCCGAATTGTCGATGGTCATCACAACTTCGGCAAACGAGGCGGGTTTGCGCTTGGAAGAACCGTTAAAAATAACGTCTTCCATTTTATTTCCGCGAAGACTCTTCGCGCTCATTTCGCCCAAAACCCAGCGCACGGCATCGGAAATATTACTCTTTCCGCTTCCGTTTGCGCCGACAATGGCTGTCATTCCCTTATCAAATTCAATAACGGTTTTGTCCGGAAAAGACTTGAAACCCTGAAGAGAGAGTGTTTTTAAATACATGTTTTTTCCTTTTCTTCTCTTTTATGCGTTTATGCGTTCTTTACGGTTTCCCCGAACCAAGTGGACAGTGCCACACGGGCGGCTTCCTGTTCGGCTTCTCGTTTACTTTTACCGACGCCTTGACCGATGACGTTGGAATTGAGGCGAACCTCCACGGAAAATTCCTTGTGATGATCCGGTCCGCGCTCTGCGATCAGACGATATTCTACTTTTTCACCGGGGCTGGTTTGTACTTTTTCCTGCAAAATGCTCTTAAAATCTTCATCCCGAAGTCTTCCGCCGACCAAAAGCCGATGCAGCCGCGGAACGGCAAAGCGAAGCACAAACGCTTCGGCAACCTCAAGTCCCGCATCCAAAAACAAAGCGGCGATCATGGCTTCAAAGCAGTCTGCCAAAATGTTTTTCTGATTTCTTCCGCCCGCCTCTTCCAAGCCGTGGTTGAGAAGCATATAGCTTCCCAAATCAATCTCCTGCGCATATTCAAACAGCGCATCGGCGCACACGCACAGGGCACGAAGTTTCGTCAAGACACCCTCTTGGAAGGTGGCGTGGTCGGAAAACAGATGCCGAGAGACGATGATAGAAAGGACGGAATCACCCAAAAACTCTTGGCGTTCGTTATGTTCATACAAAATTCGGTTTCTTCGCTCATTCGAAAAAGACGAATGGGTCAGTGCGGTGAGAAGATATTGGCGCCGTTGAAAGCGGTATCCGATTTTTTCTTCCAATTCGCCCAGACGAGAAAGAAAACTTTGCGGATAATCCTCGATACCGGCAATTTTGGCTTCCATATTCGTTTCTCCTTTATTTGTCCTCGCCCACCTGAGCGATCATATCACAGATTTTCGATTCAAAGCATTGTTTCGCCTGCGTCACGGCGCTTGCAATGGCCGCTGCCTTCGAAGAGCCGTGCGCCTTGATGACGGGGCGGCAGGTTCCGAGAATGGGTGCACCGCCGAGCTTTTCATAGGAAAGGCGCGATTTGAAGCGTTGTAAGTCGGAATAGATCAAAAGACCCGCAAGTTTCCCGCGAATGCCGCTATTTAGAATCTGTTTCAATTCTTTTCCGATAAATTTGCCAAAGCCCTCGGACAGCTTCAAAATGACGTTTCCGACAAAGCCGTCGCAAAGCAAAACGTCTGCGCCACCCAAGGGGATGTCGCGCCCCTCGACGTTGCCGACAAAGTTGAGGTTCTTCTCCTCTTTCAAAAGGCGGTGGCTTTCTACGTAAAGTGCGGTTCCTTTGCATGCTTCCGCCCCGTTGTTGACCAGCCCGATGCGCGGATGTTCCAAATGATACACGCCCTTCATATAGCTCGATCCCATATGAGCAAACTGCACCAATTCCTCAGGCGATACTTCGATATTGGCGCCGCTGTCAAGAAGCAGAGTCGGGGTTTGAAGGGGCAAGACCGTGCCGATGGCACAACGACGGATTTCGGGCAGTTTCACCTTATAAATGCGGCTGGATGCGCCGACGATCAGAGCTCCCGTAGAGCCGGCGGAGAGAAACACGTCCCCCTCACCGTCGCGGAGAAGACACAGTCCTTTTGCCATGGAAGAATCTTTTTTGCTTTTTAAAATGCAAAGCGGATCTTCTTCCATTTCGATGGCAGTGGGTGCGTGTTCGATGCGGATCTTGTCCGTTTTGATTTGATGTTGGTTCAAAACGGACAGAATGGCATTTTCATCTCCGGTGAAAATCAATTCCACGTCGGGATTTTTCTGCATTCCGTTGACCGCACCCAAAACGATCTCTTCCGGTGCGTGGTCGCCACCCATGGCATCAACAATCAGTTTCATCTATGATTCCTTAACTTTCTTTATATTTGCATTCCTTGGCAGAACAAGCGATGCTGCCGTTTTTCTTCTTCACGAGCATCTGTCCGCAACGAGGACAGGTTTTTCCGGTCGGTTCATCCCAAACGGAAAAATCACATTCCGGATAGCGGTCACAACCGTAGAAGGTGCTCTTGCGGCTGTGTTTTTCCACAATCTCTCCCCCGCATTTGGGGCATTTGACGCCGATTTTTCTGGCTTTTTGACGGGTGAAGCGACACTTGGGATAATTCTGACAAGCGTAGAATTCACCGAAACGGCCTTTTTTCAGCACCACGGGACCGTGGCAAATCTCACATTCCATTCCCTCTACGACCGTCTCTTCTTTCTTTTCTGCAGGGGCGGTGACGTTTCCGTCGCGATCCAAGGTCATGGTCGTTTTGCATTCGGGGTATGCGGGACAGGCGGCAAATTTGCCGAAGCGACCGTTCTTCACGATCAGTTTCTTACCGCAATTGGGGCAAGTCACGTCCAGTTCTTCTTGCGGGAGCTGGACTTTTCCCTGCTGCTCCAATTCTTTTTCGGCTTCGTCCAAAAGGTTCTTGAACTGAGCATAAAAATCGGACATAACACCAAGATACGACTCGGTGGATTCCGCAATATCGTCTAATTTCTTTTCCAGATTGGCAGTGAATTCATAGTCCACGACCGTCGCAAAGTGCTTTTCCATAATGTCGTTGGTCACTTCGCCGAGCTTGGTGGGAACAAACTGCTTTTTATCTCTGG
>JAZNNH010000077.1:0-4781 GCA_045580105.1 Eubacteriales bacterium
AAACTCAAAAATTTATTCAAATAAAATAAAAAACGCGACCCTTCGGTCGCTTTTTTATTGCAATTGATCCACCAAATAATCGTAATCCTCCATTGTTTGTGCGCGACTTGCCGCATCACGCAGGGCGGCGGCGCCGCGGAACCCTTTCAGATACTGCGCCATATGCATGCGCATTTCCCTGCCTGCCGCATCCGGCTTATAGCAGAAAGCAAGGCGAAGATGGTTTCGAATAGCCTCTTTCCGATCGATCAAGGGAAGTTCCTTTCCCTCCAAAGCCGCGCGAATTTCGGAAAAGACCCAAGGCGCTCCGACAGCGGCTCTGCCGATCATCAAGCCGTCACAGCCGGTTTTCTCCAGCATATTGCGCGCGCTTTCGCCGTCTTTCACGTCTCCGTTTCCGATGACCGGAATCGAAACGGCGCGTTTGACTTCCCGAATCACCGAAAGATCGACCGTCCCGTCGCGATAAAAATCCGTTCGCAGACGCGCGTGGACGGCAATGCGCTGTGCCCCTGCCTTTTCACAAAGCTCGGCGACTTGAGGCGCGTTGACGCTCGTCCCATCCCATCCGGCTCGAATTTTCACCGAAACGGGTAGTTTGGATGCCGAAACGACGGAAGAGACGATTTGAAAAATCCGATCGGGGGAACGCATCAAGGCACTTCCCTCTCCGTTGTTGACAATCTTGGGAACGGGGCAGCCAAAGTTTAAATCCACCCAATCGGCGCGCTCTGACTTTGCTAAAATTTCGACCGCCTTTGCCATCAAATCCGGCTCCGAACCGAAAAACTGAATGGCAATGGGTCGTTCCACCTCTCCGGTCTGCGCCAGCAGAGCGGTTTTTTTG
Organism: Eubacteriales bacterium; assembly: GCA_045580105.1. Lineage (GTDB taxonomy): Bacteria > Bacillota > Clostridia > Oscillospirales > SIG627 > RGIG5579. The sequence goes on from JAZNNH010000077.1 coordinate 848, forward strand.
TCCCCGTAGCAAACCGCCTTGGCAGATATCATTTCCGTGTAAAAAAAGTCTGCGCCAAACGCGGCACAGCTTTCTCGAAACGCCCGATCTCCCGCCCCTGCCATAGGCGCAAGATACAGCGGTATTCTCTTCTCTTTCATATGAGACATTTTATCACAAAGCCATTTCTTTGTAAAGAAAAAATTCTCAGCGAAAACGAAAAAACTGACACCGCCAAACGGCGATGTCAGTTCATTTTTATGGTACGATCAAAACTCAGCGACCGAGCAAATCCTTCAGGAAGGGAACGAGAAGATCTGCGGTCTTCTGATGTTCCTCGGCGTTGGGATACTGCATACCGTCCTTAGGACCGGCACCGTGACGTCCGAATGCACCTGCAACGGCATAAACGTTGTTGTTTCTCTCAGCCATAGCAAGGACTTCGTTGGTACGGTGGGTATAATAGAAGGTGCCGTAAACCCATACGATGGGAATATTTTTGCCTTCTTCTCCATAGTAGGAACGAATCGTATTCATGAACTCTTCGCCCTTCAAAATGAAGTTGCCGACTGAGATGTAGGAAACCGATTCTTCCTGACCGACGTGGATGATGATGGCATCCGGAACACGGTCGGGAGTATAGGGCAGAGTAAGATCACGATAGCCGTTGTGAACGTTGTAAAGATCGAAAATGGTCTTATCGCCGCTCTTCTTTACCAAACCGAGTCCGCTGTGGGATACCACAGAGTAATCCGCATCCAGCTGAGAGGAGGTCAGGTAAGGCACGGAATGCTGATAGCTGCTTTCCTTGGCAATCGTAAGCGATTCCGGTTTCGAACCCATATTGCCGTAGCCGGAAAAGAGTGCGTCACCAACAAATTCCAGATACAGATCCTTTTCGGTCTGATCGGATTCCATCACTTCTCCGAAGAAGGAGAGTGCTACGATGTTGTTATAGTTGCTTTGGTTGTTACCGGCCTGCGTGTCCTTGATTATCTTAACGGTGTGAACACCGGCATCCACGGTAGCAATGACCGTATCGAGGTTTCCGTTACCCAAGTAGAGCAGTTCTTTGTTCTGAACCCCGTCAACGTAAATCTGCCAACCGGAAGAATAATTGAAACGGCTGTTCATCCAGACGTCCGTACCGCCCTCGGGAGCGTTCAGAGTCAATTCAAAGCCGGATCCCACCCATTCCAAAGCCAAGAGACCCTTATCGGTAAACATGGTTCTCTCTCCGAACAGTTTCAGTTTGCCTTCGAGTTCCTTGATCGGATAGCGAGTCGGCTTGGGGACATCAACAGCCTGTTCTACGGTTTCGGTTTCCTGCGTGGTTACGGTTTCTTCCTCCTTAGAAAGAGAAGATCCGCAAGAAGCCAAGGGAAGAAGCATGGAGAGCAGAAGAACAGTTGCTATCATCGTTCTCAACAGTTTCATGAAATGTCTCCTTTCAAAAAACAAATCAATTCTGATACAATACGGTTTTTGCAAAATTCCACCCCGTATAATATGTTCATTATATTTTACCACGGGAAATCGTATCTGTAAAGAGGAAAATCCTCTATTTTTTTTACTTTTTTTTCGGCATATTCCCCAAAAAACAAAAAGGGGGACGCAAACGGCGCCAGACACCACCTCCTCGTGCGGCACATATGATAATACGGGAGCAAGAGAGGAGAAACCCATGCAGACTTTTATTGTTCGATGTCCCTCCATCACCTACGCCCAAAAAGGGCAAAAAGTGTTGGAGCAGCACGGCTTGCGGTCCAGACTGACCCGAATCGGGGTGCAGGGCTGTGCTTTCGGACTGGAAATCACCGCTCCCGATCGGAGCCATGCGCTCCGCCTTTTAGAAGAGGCGGGCGTCACCTTTCTATTGTAATGCTTGCCCAAAAGGAGAACTATGATTTATCTTGACAATGCCGCCACGAGTTTTCCCAAGCCCGCCGAAGTCATACGGAAAACGCTCAGCACACTTTCCGCTCCCCTGGGAAATCCCGGCAGAAGCGGGCATCGGCTTTCGCGAAGCGCCGCCGATCTTGTGTATGAAGCACGGGAGAGCGTGGCGCAATTACTGGGACTTCAAAAGCCCGAGAGGGTCGTCTTTTGCAGTGGTGCCACCGCGGCTTTAAACATGGCCATTCTCGGAAGCTGTCGCGCCATGCAAAAAGATACAATCCCTTTTGTGGTAAGCAGCGTTTTTGAACACAATTCCGTTTTAAGACCGCTTTTTTCTTTGGAGCGAGAAGGAAAAATCCGTCTGTTTCTGTTCTGTCCCGGACCGGAAGGAAGTTTGCGGGAAGACGTGCTGTTAGCGGCAGAACCCGACCTTGTCGTGCTGACCTGCCGAAGCAACGTGACCGGCCGCGAATTTCCGCTCAGACATTGCTTTGACCGCTTGCGAGAGAGAGGAACGGTCATCATTTTAGACGCCGCCCAAGCCCTTGGCAGTGCAACAATCGATTTCGAGAGCACCGGCGCCGATATTCTCTGCGCACCCGGTCACAAAGGGCTGCTTGGCATAATGGGAGGCGGATTTTTAGCCGTTCGCGATTCCTGCCGATTTCTGCCGGAACCAATTTTGTTCGGCGGAAGCGGAAGCGATAGTTTCCGCCCCGAAATGCCGACCCTTCTGCCGGAACGCTTAGAAGCCGGAACCCTTCCCTTGCCCGCCATCGTTTCCATGGGTACCGGCGCTCGGTTTCTTATGAAAGATCACAACCTTGAGGCGATCGGGCAGTGGGAAGCGCAGGCAAAAGCGATCCTGACGCAGGAAATTGAAAATTTACCTCAATTTCAAATCTATGAGAGGGAAAACCCAAACGGTCCGCTTTTGATCAACCACAAGCAAATTCTGCCGGAGGAGGTCGCCCTCGCGCTCTCCGAACAAGAGATTATGGTCAGAGCCGGCTTTCACTGTGCACCTTTGGCGCACCGATTTCTGGGAACAGAGCTCTTCGGCGCTGTTCGACTGTCCCCCGGACCGTTTTCCACCAAAAAGGAATTGCTCACCGCCGTGGATGCCCTTGCTCGGCTATAAAAAAATCCCTCCGCAAAAAGCGGAGGGATTTTCGATTTCTTAGTGGCAGATGCAGATTTCGGTGTCCTTGTCGAACAGGTGAAGTCTGTTTACGTCGAATGCAACCTTGATCGCGTCGCCAACTTTTGCTTTGGATCTGGGAGATACTCTTGCAATAAAGTTGTCGCCTTGGCTGTTCAGGTACAGGAAGATTTCAGCACCCATCAACTCGGTTACGTCAACGTTAGCATCGATTACCCAATCGGGATACTGAGACAGGTACATGGGTTCGTCGTGGATTGCTTCGGAACGAACGCCTGCGATGACTTCCTTACCAACGTACTTCTGAACTTCTTCGTTTTCTGCCTTCTCTTCGGGAAGCTTGAATTCGTTGCTTTCGCCGAATGCAAAGTAGATGGAATCGTCGCCTCTCTTCTTGATGAGCTTGCCGTTGATGAAGTTCATCTGAGGCGTTCCGATAAAGCCGGCAACGAAGAGGTTAACGGGAAGGTCGTAGAGGTTTTGAGGAGTATCAACCTGCTGGATGATACCGTCTTTCATAACAACGATTCTGGAAGCCATAGTCATAGCTTCGGTCTGGTCGTGGGTTACGTAGATAAAGGTTGTCTGCAGTTTCTGATGCAGTTTGGTAAGCTCGGTTCTCATGGATGCACGAAGTTTTGCGTCCAAGTTGGAGAGCGGTTCGTCGAGAAGGAACACTTTGGGTTCACGAACGATGGCACGACCCAAAGCAACACGCTGACGCTGACCACCGGAGAGTGCCTTCGGCTTACGGTCGAGCAGGTGAGCAATGTCAAGGATACGAGCAGCTTCTTCTACTCTTCTCTTGATTTCTTCTTTGGTAACTTTTCTCAGTTTCAAACCGAATGCCATGTTTTCAAACACGGACATGTGAGGATACAGAGCGTAGTTCTG
>JAZNNH010000078.1:0-4253 GCA_045580105.1 Eubacteriales bacterium
CTAAGACCGCTTGGCCCCGACTTTGACCTGTTCGCCGTTGTCACGGGTGATTTTCTTACGGGTCGTGGAAGTTGCGCCTTCGGCGAAGCTTTCGATGGTCTCGTCGTATTGATACGGACCGAGCTTGAGATAACCGTTGCCCGGCACCATCCACCAGGTCTGGCGGAGAAGTGCGGAGTTGACTACTCTCGCCCAACCCCAGTCGGAGCCCAGAGAACAGTCGTTGCCGAACATCTTCATGTTGTTTTTAAACAGGGACATATCGAGAATGCCGGTTTTTTCATCGTAGAATTCCATCATACGGTAAAGGTTACCGGAGGAGTGGTTTACGTAGGGAAGACCGCCGTAAATCTTGCCTTCTTCGAGGGTGCGTTCCGTGTTGTAGGCAGGAATTTTGTAATGAGTGGTGCTGTTCGGCATATAGCGGAACGAGGTAGCCAACTGGAAGTAGTCAACACAGATCTGGCGAAGCTGATCCATAGACATCGAGCTCTTTGCGATCGGAATGGCTTCGAGCTGAGCGCGGGTCAGGGGTTCTTCCACGGTCATGTAGACAACTTCTTTTTTATCGTCTTTTTTATCGTCTTTGTCTTTTTTGTCGTCTTTGTCTTCTTTCTTTTCTTCGGTCTTTTTGGGTTCTTCCGTTGCCGTTTCGGTCTGGTCAGGAGTGCCTGCACAAGAGATCAGCGAAACGAGCATAAGAAGGGCCAAAAGCAAAGCAAGTGTACGTTTCATAGTTTGTTCCTTCCTTTCAACATATGTTTGGTAGGTACATAGTACCACGCGAACTGCGTTTTGTAAAGAATAATGGCTAAGAACATCTTTTTTTAAGCATTTTTTTAAGTATTCTTAATTTTATTCGTCAATTGCATCTATTTTAATATAGCGGGACTGTATTTTGAGAAAAATTTGATCGGGGAGGCAAGATCGGTTTTTCTCATTCTTTTGCAAGCTTGGCAAAACTGACTTTTAGATTGTCGTTGCCTTGGATCAGATAGGACGTGCCGTCTTCTTGGGTGCGGGTGTGGGTTGCGGGGGAGAGGTCCGACCCTTGATCGATGAAGATGCAGTAGCTTTCTTTTCCGTTGATGGTGTTATTGCCGTTTGTGACAACGACTGCGGCTTCTTTTGCCATTCTCACGTGACCTTCGGAAACGAGGCCGTCTGCGGGCTGTAACAGGGTGTAGGATTATACATCGTTTGGACGTCGTTGAGCTTGAGAATGTCCACCACGTCAATTTTTTGAGGGTTGTTTCCGAACGAGTCGATTTCGTAGTTGGATACGTAGGGACCCAAGGGCAAGAAGCCCGCCTTGGGCGTGTTGCCTGCGGTAAAGGAATGGGTCGCGGAGTTGACAACTCTGGTCCAAGCAATGTCGGCGGAGCTGCAACAAGCGTTGCCGCGAGCGTTTTGTTGGTTGCCAAAAGGGAACAGTCCCAAACTCCGGTTTCGGGATCGTAGTAATCCATCAAACGGTACAGATTGTTCGAGCCGTCGAAGTCGTAGGGAATGCCGCCGTACAGCCCGCCCACCTGATTTCAAAGTCGACGTTTGCGTTATCGATAAAGTATTTTACGTACGTTTTCGTTGTCCAAGTGAAGGAAACTTAAAGAAGAAAGAAGTCAACGCAGATCTTGCGCAGCCGGTCGGTGGACATCGAAGCGTTTGCAATGGGGATTGCCCGAATTTTCTCCCAAGTCAAGGGATCGTTTCCTTTGGCGGGCCGGAGGGTGGCAGGATCCGCTTGTTTTTTTTGTCTTCTTTTGTTTCTTGCTCTGTTTGCGTCAAACCGAGCGTTGCGGTTTCCTGCGTTTCGTTTCCGCAGGCGGCAAACGGCAGCAGCATAACAAGGCAAAGAATGAGAGCAAGAATTCGTTTTATGTGTTTTTTCTTTTTTGGGGTTAGTTTTTCAATCGTTTGTCTATTCTAATACGAATCTCTCTGCTTGCCAAAAGAAAGAACACATCTGTTTGAATCGAGCGTATTTTTTATCCTATGCCCAAGGTGTCAAGATAGATTTCCGGCACGTCACCCACCAGAACCCGCTCTCCCAAGGGGAGTGTGACCTTCGTTTCCACGCGTGTGTTTTCTCCGGGCAGAACCACGAGAAGCTGTGCGGTCACGTGGATTTGAATGAGGTGCCTTGTTTGGTTGATGCCGCAATCCTCCAACACGGTGAAAATTTCTCCGTTGGCGGAGGAGATGGGAAACATGCGCACGCGAATGGGAATTCCCACGCCCGAAAACAGGTTCCATCCTGAGATGCTTCCGAGGGGAAGCGTCAGCGTGAAGGATTTCTTTTCTTCCAGCCCTTGATTGATTCTTGCGATCAAATCGGATTGTGCCGCGGCAAGCATCCCGGTGTTGACCTCCAGATAGATCACTTCTCCGGAAGGATCTCGGATGGTTTTGACCATGTTGTCGTATTGCAGTTTTCCGGCCTTGGCAAGGGCTCCTACCGTTTCGTTTACCGTTTCATACAGGTGTTTTTCCGCTCTTGCCTTTGCCAGCTCGCAAATCTCGTCGGAAAGATGCGTTTCTGCATAAAAACCGATCAAAAGGGATGCAAGAATCAACGCGAAAAGGGGTATAATAAGCCGACGAAGAGAAAAATGAATTCGCTTTTTCTTGCCGGAAAATGAAATGATGGGGGTGTGTGTGTTGGCAATGGCGTTTTTGTTTGCCGCGGCGATGATGCTTGTGGTGCTTTTGTTGTCCGGCGGCGGACTTTCGAAAGCGATTTTTTCCTTTTCACTGTTCATGGTGGGCTTCTCCTTTTTTGTCCCTTGGGATTCTTGGCAACAGATTCTCTTTTTTGAGGCGGGAGTACTCTTATTTTGCTTGATTTTTTATTGGAGAAAGAGAAAGAAAAGAGGGAAGAGCGGCACTTAAATTCCCGTTTTCTCTTGAAAGTTCAAAAAAAATAATATATAATTGTTTTAATTATATTCTCAACGCTTTTTTAATTATATTCTCAACGCTTTGAAAACTTGTTCTGGAAAGGAAAACGGATGAACGTAATTGAGAAAATTTTCGGCACCTATTCCGACCGTGCCATTAAAAAAATGAACGCGACGATCGATCGCATCGACGCGTTGGCGGATACCTACAAAGCAAAAACGGATGCCGAGCTTCGGCAGATGACTGCTGTTTTGAAAGAACGATTGGCATCGGGCGAATCCTTGGAGGATATTTTGCCCGACGCCTTTGCCGTTGTGCGCGAAGCCGGTGACCGTGTATTGGAAACGCGCCACTATCGGGTGCAGCTGATCGGCGGTATCGTGCTTCATCAGGGACGCATTGCGGAAATGAAGACCGGCGAAGGAAAAACGCTGATGGCAACGCTGCCCGCTTATCTGAACGCGTTGACGGGAAACGGCGTTCACATCGTCACCGTCAACGATTACCTTGCCAAGCGCGACTCGGAGTGGATGGGTAAGATCTATGAATTTCTCGGACTGACCGTGGGGCTGGTCATTCACGGCATGAGCAAAGAAGAGAAAAAAGCCGCTTATCTTGCCGACATTACATACGGCACCAACAATGAATTCGGTTTTGACTATCTGCGCGATAATATGGTCATTTATAAAGAGCAGATGGTGCAGCGCGGACACGCCTTTGCCATCGTGGACGAGGTGGACAGCATCCTCATCGACGAAGCCAGAACGCCCTTGATCATTTCCGGTGAGGGAGATACCTCGTCCGTTCTCTATACGCAGGCAGATGCTTTGGCAAAAACACTCAAGTGCTACAAGATCAAAGAAACCGATAACAAGGAACTGTATGATGACTTGGATGCGGATTACATTGTCGATGAAAAAGCCAAAAGCGCCACGCTGACCCAAAAAGGCGTTGCCAAGGTAGAAAAAGCATTTGGCATCGAAAATCTTTCCGATCCGGAAAATGCGACGCTCTACCATCACATCAATCAGGCGATCAAGGCGTACGGCACCATGCACCGAGATGAAGACTACGTCGTCAAGGACGGTCAGATCATCATCGTCGATTCCTTTACGGGTCGTATGATGTTCGGCAGACGCTATTCCGAAGGACTTCATCAGGCCATCGAAGCCAAAGAGAGCGTGGATATCCAAAAGGAATCCAAAACCCTTGCTACCATCACCTTCCAGAATTATTTCCGTCTGTATCAGAAACTGTCCGGTATGACCGGTACGGCACTGACGGAAGAACCGGAATTTCGCAAAATCTATAATCTCGACGTAGTAGAAATCCCGACCAACCGACCGCTGGCA
>JAZNNH010000079.1:0-13350 GCA_045580105.1 Eubacteriales bacterium
TTTAATTGGCAAAGAATTCATCGGTTCCGATCCGTGCGCAATGGTGCTGGGAGATAATATTTTCTACGGTAACGGCTTTAGCTCAATTCTGTCCCGCGCTTGCGAGAATGCACAAAACGGCCGTGCCACCGTCTTCGGTTATCACGTTCACGATCCTGAGCGCTTTGGCGTGGTCGAATTTGACGATGCCGGCAAAGCAATTTCCATTGAAGAAAAACCCGCTCAGCCCAAGTCTAATTATGCCGTTACGGGACTGTATTTTTATCCCAGCGGTGTTTCTGCAAAAGCAGAACAGGTAAAACCCTCCGCACGCGGCGAGCTTGAAATTACCACCTTGAACGATATGTATCTGAAAGAAGATCTTTTGAGTGTCGAGCTTTTGGGAAGGGGATTTGCTTGGCTTGACACCGGCACGTTCAAGAGCTTGTTGGAAGCGGCAGAGTTTGTGGAAATGAACCAGAGCCGTCAGAACGTGCAGATCTCAGCCCCCGAGGAAATTGCATACGTGAAGGGTTGGATCAACAAAGAAGAACTCCTGCGTGCCGCCGACGCGTACGGAAAATCTCCCTACGGAGAACATCTGCGACGCGTTGCCGAAGATAAATTGCGTTTCATTCATCGCTAAGCAACGCTCTTCTATTTGAAGAGCTGCTTGGAAAGGCCGATTTTCTATGAAAGTATTAATGATAGCTACTTGGTACAGCTCAAAGAAAGCCGAAGTGATGTCGGCGGGCGTGTTCCATTACGAGCAGTCAATGGCGCTGAAGCAATACTGCGAAACTGCGTTATACTATCCCTTTGATGCGGATCTTGATTCCGGTTTTGAAAAGGGAGAAGAACGTGGTCTTTTGACGTACCGAAGAAGAAAAAGACCGTATCGCATCCCGAAAATCTCATACGGGATACATATGATTCAGGTTTTCTTTGACTTGATACGCATCCGCCGCGATTTTCAGCCGGACGTTATTCACGCACACTGCGTGGGCGGCGCCGGAAGAGCAGCGCGCCTGTTTTGTAAACTGTTTCGCTGCCCGCTTGTGGTCACCGAGCACAGTCCCATTGAGCAGTTTCCCGTTAACAATCGACTTTTGATGAAATCATATCGCACCGTTTATCAAGAAAGCTCTGCCAATATTTGCGTTTCTCCTCATTCGATGAAAACCTTGCAGGAGCATTTTCCCGATTGCTCGTTCCAAGTCATTTATAACGGCATATACGCACCGCAAACAATGTCCTTGTCGGAAGAAGTGTTTCGGGTGGATGGAAAGATTAACGCCTGCATTGTTGCCGCCTTTTATGATTTGGAAATCAAAGGGTATCAGTATCTGATTCCTGCCGTTGCCAAAATTAAGGAAAAGGGAATCCCTTTTGTGCTTCATATTTGCGGCGGCGGAGATTATTTGGAGCATTACCGCGCTTTGGCACGCGAACTGGGTCTTGAAAAAGAATGTATCTTTTACGGAAATTGTCCCAAGGATAAAGTATATTCCATTGTCTCGCAAATGGATTTCAATATTTCAGCCAGCATTTTTGAGTGCTCCGGCGTTTCGGTCGAAGAGGCACTTTTGATTGGAAAACCGGTTCTTGTCACCCGTTCCGGCGGCGCCAATTCCATGGTCGATGATTCGGTTTCGATTGTGGTTGACCGTGGTAGTGAAGAGCCGCTGGTCGATGGAATTGAAAAAATGATTCAAAGGTTACCTCAGTTCGATTCCAACGCGATTATCTCCTACGCTAAAGAGCGTTTTGAGATCGATTGCGTTTCTCGCCAATATAGGAACGTATATCAGCAGATTACGCAGTAATATTGTTTCAACGCTGAGAATTCGAACGTAAAATTGGAAACGGATAGGTCTGATATGAGTTTTAATAACCAATCCCGAAGCAAAAATGCGCTGTTTGCATCCGTCTTCGGTGTCCTGCAGCAAGTTTTGACTGTTGTTGGTAATTTTGTTTACAGAACCGTCTTTCTGATGCTTCTGTCCAAAGAGTATTTGGGCATCAGCGGGCTCTTTTCCAACATTTTGCAGATCCTTTCCCTTGCTGAATTGGGCATCGGAAGCGCCATTGTTTTCAGCATGTACAAGCCGTTTGCGGATCAAGACACGAAAAAGATCGCAGCGCTGATACGCTTTTACAAGAATGTCTATCATATGATCGGCTTGGTCATTGCGCTTTTGGGGCTTTGTCTGTATCCCTTTTTGAGCTTTTTCGTTGACTTCGGTCAAATCCCATCCGACGTTAATATTACGCTTGTCTATTTTCTTTTCGTCTTGCAAAGCGTTGTCAGCTATCTGTTCGTATACAAGCAGTCGCTTTTGATCGCAGATCAGCGCAATCACTTGGTGCTGTCTTTTACCGGTATGTTAACCCTTGCAAGCTTTGCCGTGCGCATCGCGGCGCTTGTAATGACGAAGAATTTTGCGTTGATGCTCCTTTGCGACGTGATCTTTGTCTTGCTTTGCAATTTTCTTTTCAGCATTTGGATTACAAAAAAGTATCGTGATATTTTTCGCATTAAGGAACGTTTGACAAAAGAAGAAAAAAGTCGGATTTATCGCGATACCGGCGGACTTCTGTGCCATAAGATCGGGTCGGTTGTCGTAAGCGGAACCGACAGTATTGTTCTTTCCAAATTCGTTAGCTTAATTTCCGTTGCGATTTATTCCAACTACGCCACCATTATTTCCGCGATTTCGAACGTTGCCGTTCGCGTGTTCAGCAGCGTTCTTCCGTCGGTTGCCAATTTTATCCACAAAAAAACAAAAGAGGAAAGCTCGGATTTATTTTATCGGCTTTTCTTTGCGAATATGTGGATTGCATCCTTCACCACGATTTGTTTATATCTTTTGTTAAATCCCTTTATTCAGGTTTGGCTCGACGAATCGTTTTTACTCCCGCAGTCCGTCGTGATTTGGATCTGTATCCAGCATTATTTGCAGGTTGCCCGATTAACTGCCAATAATTTCATCAACGCCTGCGGTCTTTTTATGCGCGATCGGATTCGACCTCTGATCGAGAGTGTTTTAAATCTTGTCATTTCTGTTGTGTTAGCCCTGCGACTGGGGATTGTGGGTGTCTTTATCGGCACGGTCGTCAGCGGTGCGTTTACGTATTTTTGGAGAGAACCGCATCTTGTTTTTCGATGCTATTTTGAGAAAAAAACAAGAAAATATTGGTTGTTGCAACTGGCGTGGTTTGCTTTAACCGCCGTTCTTTGCGTCGCCATCGGGGCACTCTTCGCGTTCTTCGGAACCGGATTTTCCGCATTTGTCATCAAGTGCGTTTTGGCACTGATTCTATCTAACTGCGCTATTTTCCTTTGCGTGTTCCGTACACAGGAATTCGGCTATTATTTTTCCTTCCTCAAAAAGAAACTTTCTACTGTTATTTCAAAATAAATTCAAAAAGAGACTGCATTACAGTCTCTTTTTGCTTATCGATTTGCGATAAAACTTTACTTTGCGCCAAAAAAGTAGTATACTATCATAAGAGGTGAAAAAATGAATTCTGTGATTTATAATCCCTTGGAAGAATTTGACTCAAAATACAGAAGTTTACACGAAGAAAATACAAAGCGATTTTTCGATGACCTTGTTAAAAAATCAGGTGTTGACATCGAACAAAACCGCGAAACCGTTCGGCAGTATCACGAGTACAAGGAACATTGGAAAAAACTGAAACGCAAATGCAATTGGCTTCGCTTTTTTCGTGTTTTGATGTGTATCACGGTCATTTTAATCCCGCTTGTGATTTGGAAAATAACACCGAAAATCAAAGAACTCAGAACGAAAATCGAGGAAGCCGACGCGCGCTCTGAAGTGCTTTTGGCTCAAGCCAACGCGCAAATGCTCCCTTTGAATCAACTGTTTTCCGATCGGGACGCTTGCCGCTTGATCGAAGATACCGTTCCTCTCATTTCCTTTGACGAAACGTTTTCCGTCGCACAAGAAGTCGATATGAAAATCAACTACGACTTCGCTTCGCTCAGTGAAAACGAAGAATCCACACTTGACGTCTTGGCGGGCAGGTACAACGAAAACCCCTTTTTGTTTGAAAATAAACTCATTCACACAATGGGTACCGAAACCTATCACGGGTCCAAAACCATCCATTGGACGGAGCATTATCGGGATGACAAAGGCCATCTTCGCACTCGCACCCGTTCGGAAACCCTCCACGCCTCGGTCACAAAGCCCAAGCCCTTTTACCGAACGCAGGTCGTTTTGAATTACTGTTCGCAGGGCGGCCCCGATCTTTCGTTCACCCGCGATCCCGGTCATTTGCACGAGAAGAACGAAAAGCAAATCGAAAGAATTGTCAAGCGCGGAGAAAAGAAATTAAATCGGAAGAGTGAGAAAGCACTGCGGCAAAACGAGGATTTTGTCAGTATGTCGAATACTGATTTTGAAGTCCTGTTTGATGCCTTGGATCGAACGGACGAGGTGCAATTTCGAACCCTCTTTACGCCCTTGGCGCAAACCAATATGGTTGACTTGATTCTTTCCAAACTCGGCTTCGGAGATGATTTCCATTTCATCAAATCCCGCCGAACCAATCGTATCATTTCAAACCACAGTCAGGGTAGGGCAATCAATCTCTTGCCTGTCCATTACGCGTCCTATTCCTTTGATGAAATAAAAGAGAATTTCATCGGCAAAAACGTTCGCTTCTTCAAAGAAGTGTATTTCGATTTTGCACCGCTCTTGGCGATCCCGATCTATCAGGAAAGACCGGTCCATTCCCTCAAGCCGATTCCGCAAACGCCCCAGCTTTACTCCCTCAAAGAATGCGAAGCGCTGGCAAACGTTGTGGATCCTAAGTTCTTTGTGCATCCCGATACCAAAACGCAGGCAATTTTGAAAACCAGTTTCGTTTCTTCCGACAATCGAGTGGACGAAACCTGCGTGACGGCATATTCCTATGATATCGAGAAGAGAGTGGACTACGTGTCCGTACACGGCGGTGACGGCCGCTTCCACGACGTTCCGGTGCAGTGGGATGAATATTTGCCGCTGGAAGCGCGCAATCATTTCTATATTTGTGCCGATGATGCGGCACCCGATAAATCCGCTATGGCAAAACGAAACGGTCTTTGCATTTACAATTCATAGTGAAAAGGAGAAGAAAAATGGCAAATCAATTGGATGAACTCAATCCCGAAGCAAGAGAAGAAGGTCTTGATACGAACGTAATCGCAAAAAAGATTCCCGCCGAGGTCGGCGCCGGTTCTAAATTTTTTGAAATTATGCTGTGGGTGTGCGGCATTCTGCCCGGATTGATCTTTTTGTTTATGAAGATCAATGTCCAAAAGCATTTTGATCAATTGCAGCAAAAGATTCAAAGAAACGCATCCCAAATCGATAACTACTTAGAGCAGAGAGTTATGGTTCTTCAGAACTGCGCCCGTCTTTTGGACAAAGCCATCGATTTGGATAAATCTACCTTTGAAAACATCGCCAAGTTCCGTTCCGGCAACGCAGGCGATGAAGATGACGTCAGAAACGAGTTGAGCGGTCAGGTGGAAACGCTGTCCAGAAGCATCCACGTTGCCGTTGAAAACTATCCGGATCTGCAAGCCCATCGCGAGATTGCGGATGCGATGCAGCAGAATATGTACCTGCAAAGAGAAATTACTGCCGCGCGCGAGTTGTACAACGATACCATCAACCAATGGAACAAGGATATTTTCGAATGGCCGACCAAAAAAATCGTTGCCGCGAAGTGTGGCTATACGACAAGAATTCCCTTTATTGCATCCAAAGAAATCAAAGAAAAAGCAAAAAGTGTATTTTTCTAAATCACAAAATGAATGGCAGCCGCAAAAATGCGGCTGCTTTTTTTCTTCGTCGGGAAAAATAAAGTCATCCAATTTGTTTACTTATTCTAAGCTTTGTGTTATAATAAAGAATAGATTTCAATCAAAAAAACGAAAGGAGCGAGAGGATGGCAGACAAGTTTATTTTACATTCGGAATATGCCCCGATGGGCGATCAGCCGCAAGCCATTGAAAAACTTAGTTCCGGTGTGAAAGCCGGACTGAAGGAACAGACGCTCCTTGGTGTGACGGGTTCGGGCAAAACCTTTACGATGGCAAACATCATTGCCGAATGCAACCGCCCGACGCTTGTTCTCGCTCACAACAAAACCCTCGCCGCTCAGCTTTGCTCGGAGTTTCGCGAATTCTTTCCCGAAAATGCGGTGGAGTTTTTCGTTTCCTATTACGATTACTATCAGCCGGAAGCGTATATTCCCGGAAAAGACGTGTATATCGAAAAAGATTCTTCGATTAATGAAGAAATTGATAAGCTTCGTCACAGTGCAACCTCCGCTTTGTTTGAAAGACGCGACGTCATCATCGTTTCTTCCGTTTCTTGTATTTACACCTTGGGTGACCCGAAAGAATATTCTTCGATGACGGTGTCCTTGCGACCCGGCATGCAAATGAGCCGTGAGGAACTGTTAAGCAGGCTCGTTGATATTCAATACGAGCGAAACGACGTCAATTTCGTTCGTAATAAATTCCGCGTTCAGGGAGACGTGGTTGACGTGTTTCCTGCAGGAAACAGCGAAACTGCAATCCGTGTTGAATTCTTCGGGGATGAAATTGACCGCATTGTTGAATTTTACGCTCTGACCGGAACCACGGTTGCGACCCTCAATCACATCGTGATCTATCCTGCCAGCCACTATACGACGAGCTTGGAAAAACGAGAAAAAGCGGTTCGCGAAATCGAAGCGGAATTGGCAGAGCGTATCCGTTATTTTGAATGTCGCGGAAGAGTGCTGGAAGCACAGCGAATCCGCGACAGAGTCAATTACGATATGGAAATGGTCCGAGAGATCGGCTATTGCAGCGGCATTGAAAACTATTCCCGCGTTTTTGCCGGCAATCCGCCCGGAAGCACCCCGTTCACCTTGCTGGATTATTTCCCCGATGATTTTCTTTTAATGGTCGATGAATCCCACGTCACCATTCCGCAAGCGCGTGCGATGAGTGCAGGGGATCGAGCCAGAAAACAAAATTTGATCGAATACGGGTTCCGTCTTCCCAGCGCGTTTGATAACCGCCCGCTTCGTTTTGATGAATTCGAACAAAAAACGGGGCAGAGAATTTACGTCAGTGCCACGCCGGCGGAGTTTGAACTTTCGCGCTCCGAGCAGGTGGTCGAACAGATCATTCGTCCGACGGGACTTTTGGATCCTGTCTGTCAGGTGCGAAAGACCGAAGGTCAGATCGACGATCTGATCGGTGAAATTCACAGCCGCGTGGAAAAGAAAGAGCGTGTTTTAGTTGTCACGCTCACCAAAAAAATGGCAGAGGATCTGACCGAATATCTGACGGAAAAAGAAATCCGCGTGCGCTATATGCACCATAACGTCGAAACGATGGAGCGCGTGGAACTACTGAAGGATTTGCGCCGCGGCGAATTTGACGTTTTGGTCGGAATCAATCTTTTGCGTGAGGGCTTGGACCTTCCGGAAGTGTCCCTGATTGCCATTCTCGATGCCGATAAAGAGGGCTTCTTGAGAAGCGAGCGCAGTTTGATTCAGATCATCGGTCGAGCCGCTCGCCACGTTTCGGGCAAGGTCATTATGTACGCCGATACGATCACCGATTCGATGCAGCGCGCGATCGAGGAAACCAAACGTCGACGCGAGATACAGGATGCTTTTAACAAAGAACACGGTATCACGCCGAAAGGCATTGTCAAGCATCTTCAGACCCTTCCGATCGTAACGGAAAAGCAAGAGAGTAAAATTCAAATAGAAACAAAAAAGAACAAAAAAATGTCTGCTGCCGAGCGCGCAAGAGTTTGCGAGAATCTGCGCTTTGAGATGATGGCAGCCGCCAAACGGCTTGATTTTGAAACTGCCGCTGTGTTGCGAGATCAGCTTCAAAAACTTCAAAAAGACAACAAGGGATAAGGAAAAGAAAGTGGCAAGAGAAAGCATTGTAATCAAAGGTGCCCGCGTGCATAATTTGAAAAATATCGATCTTGAGATCCCAAGAGATAAGCTTGTGGTTTTCACCGGACTTTCGGGAAGCGGCAAGTCTTCTTTGGCGTTCGATACGATTTTTGCGGAGGGAAATCGCCGTTTTGTCGAGTCCCTCTCGTCGTATGCGCGTATGTTCTTGGGTCAGGTCGATAAGCCCGACGTCGATAGCATCGACGGACTTTCTCCCGCTATTTCCATCGATCAGAAAACCACTTCTAAAAACCCTCGTTCCACCGTCGGCACCGTTACGGAGATTTATGACTATCTTCGTCTTCTTTACGCGCGCATCGGAATTCCGCACTGCCCCCATTGCGGAAAAGAGATTCGCGCGCAGTCCATTGACCAGATCGTCGATCAAATTATGGAACTTCAAGAGGGAACCCGATTTCAGATCCTATCTCCTGTTGTAAAGGGGCAAAAGGGTCGCCACGAAAAGGTGTTTGATACGGCGCGCGAAAATGGCTTTGTTCGCGTTAAGGTTGATGGTGAGCTGTTTGATTTAGACAGTGTGCCCGAACTGGAAAAGAACAAGAAACATAATATTGAAATCGTGGTAGACCGACTGATTATGAAGCCGGATCTGCAGCACCGCTTGACCGATTCGGTCGAAACCGCGCTCAAGCTTTCGGGCGGTATGGTGCTGGTGGATCGCGTTTCATTGCCGGATTCCGATGCGGAAAAATATTTGTTCTTTTCAACGGCGTTTGCCTGCGAGGAGCATCAGTTCAGCATCGGCGAGCTGCAGCCCAGAATGTTTTCCTTCAACAGTCCCTTCGGAGCTTGTCCGACTTGTGACGGCTTGGGAGTTAAGCAAACCATCTCCCCGCAGCGCGTCATACCCGATTTGACCCGGTCACTTGCCGATGGCGGCATTCAGTGCAACGGCTTTAAAACCATGAAAGATAACAACTGGTCCGGCATCTTGTATAAGCAAGTGATCGAACCTTGGGGATGCACGCTTGAAACTCCGTTTTGCGATTATCCCGAACAGGCCATGCAAGCGCTTTTGTACGGTACGGGCGACAAGCAATACGTCGTGCCGTTTCGAGAGGGAAGTGTTTTGCAGAATTATATTGCCACCTTTCCCGGTGTCATCAATAAGATTTTAGAGCGTTACAATACCTATCACGACACGTACTACGAGGAATTCTTTGAGGACGTTATTTGCAGCGAATGCAACGGAGACCGTCTGAAAAAAGAAATCCTCGCCGTCACGGTCGGAGGGATCAACATTTCTCAGTTCTGCGCTCTTTCCGTGGATCGCGAGCTTGCCTTTTTAGAACAGCTTACGTTAAGCGAAAAGGAACAGATCATTTCCCGGGAAATCATCAAAGAGATTCGTTCCCGCTTGGAATTTTTAAAGAGTGTGGGACTTGGGTATCTTACCCTCTCGCGCAAATCGGGAACTCTGTCGGGCGGAGAAAGCCAGCGCATTCGATTGGCAACGCAGATCGGCTCGAGCTTGATGGGCGTTCTGTATATTTTGGACGAACCGAGCATCGGCTTGCATCAGCGCGACAACTCGAAATTGATTGCTACGCTGAAAAAACTCCGAGATACCGGAAACACGGTCATCGTGGTAGAGCACGATACCGAAACCATGGAGAACGCAGATTTTATCGTCGACATCGGTCCCGGTGCCGGAATCGGCGGCGGTAACGTGGTGGCAAGCGGCACGTTTGAAGAGATTTGCCGATGCGAGAAATCCATCACGGGACAGTATTTGTCTGGAAAACGCAGTATCGAAGTTCCCAAGACCCGTCGAAGTGGAAACGGAAAAGAAATCGTGATTCATTCTGCCCATCAAAACAATCTCAAGGGAATCGACGTTTCCATCCCCTTGGGTAAAATGGTCTGTGTCACCGGTGTTTCCGGCAGTGGAAAAAGCTCTTTAATCAACGAAATTTTGTATCCGTATCTTGCCAAAAAACTCAACCGTGCCAATACCCTTTTGGGCGAAAGCGGCGCGATTGAGGGGGTAGAAGAACTGGATAAGGTGATTGCCATCGATCAATCTCCCATCGGTCGCACCCCTCGCTCCAATCCTGCCACTTATACGGGGCTCTTTACCGAAATCCGGAACGTATTTGCAAAAACGCAGGATGCCAAGATGCGTGCCTTCGGACCCGACCGTTTTTCGTTTAATTTGAAAGGCGGGCGGTGTGAATCGTGTCAGGGTGACGGTACGGTCAAAATCGAAATGCACTTTTTGCCCGACGTCTACGTCAAATGTGACGTGTGCCACGGAAAGCGCTATAACCGCGAAACCCTTGAGGTGAAATACAAGGGAAAATCGATTGCCGACGTTTTGGATATGACCGTTTCGGAAGCACTCTTGTTTTTCGAAGCCATTCCGTCCATCGCACGGAAACTGCAAACCTTGCAGGACGTGGGCTTGGGATATATTAAATTGGGACAATCCTCCACCACACTATCCGGCGGGGAAGCACAGCGTGTCAAGCTTTCGTGCGAACTGTCGCGCAGAGGAACGGGCAGAACCTGCTATATTCTCGACGAGCCGACCACCGGTCTTCACAGTGATGACGTGAACAAGCTTTGTCAGGTTCTCGACCGTCTTACCGATGCCGGCAACACGGTTGTGATCATTGAGCACAATTTAGACGTCATCAAGCGCGCTGACCACATTATCGATTTGGGCCCCGAAGGGGGCGACGCGGGCGGAACTCTACTTTGTGCCGGTACACCGGAAGAGGTTGCCGCGTGCAAGGAAAGTTACACCGGACAGTATTTGGCGTCTGTTTTAGCAAAGCACAGAAAGGATAACATATGATACCGAAAAAGCTTGAAAATCTACTGGGACAGGTAGAAAAGCCCGGTCGCTATATCGGCGGCGAGGTCAACGAGATCATCAAAGACAAAGAGGGAAAAGTGCGCGTCGCCTTTTGTTTTCCCGATACCTACGAGATCGGTATGTCCAACCTCGGCATGAAGATCCTTTGCGGTGTTTTGAACGAAATGGAAAACGTTTGGTGCGAGCGCGTGTTTGCGCCGTGGCCCGATATGGGAGATCTGTTGCGTCGGGAAGAGGTTCCTCTCTATGCACTGGAAAGCGGGGATCCGATCAAAGAGTTTGATTTCTGCGCGTTCACGATGCAGTATGAACTGTGCTATACCACAGTCCTTTATATGCTTTCCTTGGCAGGCATTCCGTTTTATGCCAAGGATCGGGGAGAAGAGGATCCCATTTTGCTCTGCGGCGGTCCTTGCACCAATAACCCCGAACCCTTTGCCGACTTTTTTGATATTATGTCGATCGGAGAAGGGGAAGAGGCCCTGCCGGAATTGATGCGCCTTTATCAGGAATGCAAGGGTGCGGGACTTGGGAAAAAAGAGTTCTTGCGCAAAGCAGCAAAGCTTGATGGTTTCTACGTTCCCTCGCTCTATGAAGTTACATATTCGCAATGCGGACAGATCGCTTCGTTTGAGCCGATCTATCCCGACGTTCCCAAAACGATCACAAAACGCATCGTGAAGGACTTTGAACATTCCTTTTATCCCACAAAGCCCCCCATTCCGCACGTAGAAGCCGTTCACGACCGAACCGTACTTGAAGTTTTCCGTGGATGCATCCGCGGTTGCCGTTTCTGTCAGGCTGGTATGACCTGCCGTCCGATCCGTGAAAGAAGCGCGGAAAAATTGGATGAATTGGCTCGCCTTGCAACCGAGGGGACGGGGTATTCTGAGATTTCGATGTGTGCGCTGTCCATTTCCGATTATTCTGAGCTTTCCGAAATGTGCGAGCGACTCTTAACATGGTGTCCCGATCAAAAGGTGCGGCTTTCCTTGCCCTCCATGCGTGTGGATAGCTTCTCCCAAAAGATTATGGATCAGGTTCCCGGACTGAAAAAGGGCTCGTTTACCTTTGCCCCCGAAGCCGGAACCCAGCGCCTGCGCGACGTGATTCGAAAGGGTGTGACCGAAGAAGACATCACCCGCACCATGAACTACGTCTTTTCCTCCGGAATGACGGCGGTCAAGCTTTACTTTATCGACGGGCTTCCCAATGAAACGGACGAGGACGTCATCGGAATTGCCGAACTTGCTCAAAGAATCGTCAATTTGTACTATCAAAATCCCGACAAGCCGAAGGGCAAGGGAGTGAGTGTCAACATCAGCGTTTCCTGCTTTATTCCGAAGCCACAGACCCCGTTCCAGTGGGCGGGACAAAACGCTCTTGAAGAGGTGGAACGCAAGCAAAGATTGGTGCGCGATCACATCACCACAAGAAAAATCAGTTATAATTGGCACGATGCCCGCTCCAGCAGAATCGAAGCCCTTTTGGCAAGAGGGGATCGACGCCTTTCCAAAGCGATCGAGCTTGCCTTTGAGAATGGACAGAAGTTCGATTCTTGGGATGAATTCTTCCGCTTGGACGTTTGGGAAGATGCGGTTTCAAAGGCGGGACTTGATTCTGACTTTTACGTGAACCGCCAAATTCCTACCGATGAGATTTTGCCTTGGGATCACATCCGTGTGGGCGTTTCCAAGACCTATCTTTTGGAGGAATACCAAAGGGCTATGAACATTTTGTAAATTTTACCAAACCGAGAGAGAAATCGGGATTCTTTTTTGAAAAAATCCTTGATTTCTCTTTTGGTGTGTGATAAAATTTTATGAAAAAATAAATTCACACACGGTCTTTTTCAGCAAAGTGGGTCGGCGAAAGCCGTTCTTTGTTTGACCGTGGCGGGTAAAACCCGGAAAGGACACAATTATGAGCAACATCATCTCCATGAAGCAACTCCTGGAAGCAGGCGTTCACTTCGGCCACCAGACCAGAAGATGGAACCCCAAAATGGCAGAGTACATCTTCACCCAGAGAAACGGCATTCACATCGTTGACCTGCAGAAAACTGTGAAGAAAGTGGAAGAAGCTTATAACTTCGTTCGCGATCTGGCTCAGGAAGGCGGCAACATTCTGTTTGTCGGTACCAAGAAGCAGGCACAAGACGCAATCAAAGAAGAAGCTTTGAGATGCGGTATGTACTACGTTAACGTTCGTTGGCCCGGCGGTATGCTGACCATCTACAAAACCATCAAGAAGAGCATTGCCCGTTTGCACTCCCTGCACAAGCTGGAGGAGGACGGCACCTTTGAAATGCTGCCCAAGAAGGAAGTTCAGGCCCTGAAGAAGGAAAGAGACACCCTGGAGAAGAACCTGGGCGGTATCAAGAACATGCACGACCTGCCTTCCGCCGTGTTCATCGTGGACCCCAAGAAGGAAAGAAACGCCGTGCTGGAGGCCCAGAAGCTGGGTATTCCGATCGTAGCCATCGTTGACACCAACTGCGATCCCGACGAGGTGGATTACGTGATCCCCGGCAACGA
>JAZNNH010000080.1:0-16942 GCA_045580105.1 Eubacteriales bacterium
GTCGGACATTCACCGACACAGACCTGACATTTGGTGCACGTTTCATAGTTGACAACTGCCAGATTGTTTTGCACGGTAATGGCACCGTTGGGACATACTTTTTCACATTTTTTACAAGCGATACAAGCGTTTTTACAAGCGTTTCTCGCTTCTGCCCCTTTGTCGTGACTGCTGCAGACAACCACCGTTTCGGTTTCCTGCGGCAACATTTTGATGATCTGCTTCGGGCAGTTTTCGGAACAAAGGCCGCAACCCAAGCAGCGGCTGGTATTGATGCGTGCGACTCCGTCGTACATACAAATGGCATCAGCGGGACATGCTTTTGCGCAGTCCCCAAAGCCCAAGCAGCCGAAACGGCAGGCATTTTCACCGCCGTACACCATCGCGGCGGCACGGCAAGTGTCGAGTCCTTCATAAATTGCCTTGGATTTCGCCGCTTCACAGGTTCCGTTACAAGCAACGAATGCGACCACGTCTTTAAACGGTTCCGCCTCCACGCCGATGATCGTGGCAATTTTATCTGCCACGTCTTGCGCGCCGGGAATGCAAAGACTGGGGCTTACGTTGCCTTCAACCAAGGCATCGGTGTAGTCGTTACACCCTTTATAGCCGCAGGCACCGCAATTGATTCCGGGAAGGCACTCGCGAATTTGCTTTTTCAAAGGATTTTCTGCAACGGCAAAAAAGTGCGAGAACACCGAAAGTAAAACACCGGCAAAAAGGGCGATGGAAAGCATTACGATAAAATCAATTAAGATATCCATATCCGTCTCCCTTCTTTCTTATGCAAAGATATTTTCCACAATGCCGCTGAATCCCATAAACGCCAGAGAAAGGAAGGAAGCGGCAATCAAGGTTACTGCCAATCCGCGGAAGGGAGCGGGAATATTGCTTTCGTCAATACGGGAGCGCAGACCGGAAAACAAAATCATCGCCAATAAAAATCCCAAACCGCAACCGAGCGAGCTTACCATAGACTCGAGGAAAGTGTATTCGTCGAGAATGTTATTGATCGTAACACCAAGCACGGCACAGTTGGTGGTAATGAGAGGTAAATACACGCCCAATCCCTTATGCAAAGTAGGAGAAAGCTTGTGCAGTACCAGTTCCAGTACCTGTACCAGCGTGGCAATGATCAAAATGAAGACGATATTTTGCAAATATCCCAAGCCAAGCGTGTTGAGCACGAAATACTGAATCGGCCAAGTTGCCGCGGTGGCAAGGAGCATTACGATGGTAACGGCAACGCCCATACCGACCGCTTGATTGAATTTTTTCGATACACCGAGGAAGGGACAGATGCCCAAGAAACGGCTGAGAACGTAGTTGTCCACCAAAACCGAAGAGAGCAAAATGACAATCAAAGTCTTAAACAAATCCATTATTCTTCCGCTCCTTTCCGGGCGCAAGTGGAGCCCTTGCAGTTTGCTGAAGCGGGACAGCCCTCACACGAGAAGGATTTTTTGCCGGGTGCTTTGCCTTTGGTGATAACAAAAATCAAGGCAATTAAAAGCCCGTAAACGAGCAGACCGCCGGGTGCTTTGGTGAGCGCCTCGATTTTAAAGTTTTGCAAAAATCCGATCGGAATGCCGGCAAAGGAAGCAGAACCAAATACCTCACGAATGGTCGCCATAGCACAAAGAGCAAGAGTGAAACCAAGACCCATACCCACACCGTCCAGTGCGGAACGGATCACGGGATTTTTGTTTGCAAACATTTCGGCACGGCCGAGAATGATGCAGTTAACCGTAATCAAGTCAAGGTACACGCCGAGCGACTCATAAAGATCGGGCAAATAGGCCTGAACCAAGAGTTTTACCATCGTAACAAAGCCGGCGATGATGACAATATAGCACGGAATACGCATCGTTTCGGGAATGATGTTGCGAAGCAGAGAAATAAATACGTTGGAAAAAACCAAAACCACGAGAGCGGCAATTCCCATACCAAACGCACCGGAAACCGTACCGGTTGTAGCCAGCGTCGGGCAAGTACCCAAAACCAGAACAAGAACGGGGTTTTCCGCAAGAATGCCGTTGAGCAGAACAGAAAGATTTCCTTTTTTCTTCATTGCTGTCCCCTCCTTTACATTGCGCCTTCGCTCAAGGTGCTGACCGTGTCAAGAGCATCCTTCAGCGCGTTTTTATAGCCAGCGGTCGTTTTGGTTGCGCCGGCAATCGTATCCACAGCATCCAGTGCTGCAAGGTCCTTGTCGGCAAAATTTTCACCGTAGGTTTTCTCTTTCCCCAACGTTTCATTGGAAGAAAGACAAATTGCACCGGTGATCGTGCCTTCGGTCGTAACACCGCACATGATTACCATATCGGTGCCGTAGCCCGAGGTCAAGAGCTTGAAAACGTAGCCCTGATCGGACGTTTCTTTGTAGACCTCGGTGACCGTTTTCGGCAAAGTGTAGCCGCTCACGTCCACCGGCTCAAAGCCCTTGCCGTTCGGCATCAGCTGCAATAAAGCGGCATTGGCGCTTTCCTCTTCGACTTTTTTTATGATGGGAGCCGTAATGGAATTGGTGACGGACAAAAGCAGCGTGATGACACAGCAAACACACACCAAAACCATAACGTTTTTCAGATTCTTTAACATGTCTTCCCCCTTTCCGTACCAAACACCTGACGTCTGGTCCAGTTACTGATATAAGGGGTCAAAATGTTCATTATGAGGATCGCAAACGAAACTCCTTCCGGATACGAGCCGTAAAAACGGATCAAACCGGTCAGAAGTCCTGCACCCAAGGCGAAAATCACCTTTCCCCAAGGGGTCGACGGGGAGGTTACGTAGTCGGTTGCCATGAAAATCGCACCGAGAAGCAAACCGCCGGACAGAATCTGTGAAAGAGATCCGACAAGATCAAACCCTTGAGTCAGGAAAGAAAACAAAAACGTGGTTCCGACGAAGACCACCGGAATGTGCCAAGTGATGATGCGGCGAGCAAGTAAGTAAATGCCGCCAAGTAACAACGCCAGCGAGCAGGTTTCACCGATGCTACCGCCGTATTGACCCAAAAGAAGAGTCGGAAGCGGCGGCATCTTGCCGCTCGTTAAGGGAGTGGCACTTGCCACAGCATCCACAGGAAATGCCGAGGTAACCATCGAACCAAAGGAAACAACCATAAACACACGCGCCGTCATAGCAGGGTTTACCAGATTGCAGCCAATCCCGCCAAACAGGCATTTTACGACAATGATCGCAAACAAAGAGCCAACGGCACATTGCCAAAGCGGAATGTTGGCAGGAAGGTTCAGTCCCAGCAAAAGTCCGGTGACTGCGGCAGACAAATCGCCCACGGTGTGATCTTTTTTGGTCACGAAACAAAACAGGGCTTCCAGTCCGACACAGCAAAGAACGCAAAGGGAAACCACCAGAAGCGAGCGCAGGCCGAAGATGACGGTGCCGGCAATCGTGGTGGGGAGCAGCGCGATGATCACGTCACGCATAATGCCTTGCGTGGAACGGCCGCTGTGAATATGCGGGGAAATCGTAAGTTTTGTCAACGAATCCATTATTTGCGCACCTCCTTACTCTTTGTTTCTCTCAAAAGCTGTTTGGACAGCTTGTTTTTCTGCACCAGAGGACGGTTGGCAGGGCAAACAAAGCTACAGCAACCACATTCCATGCAGGAAGTAACCGACAAAGCGATCAATTCATTCACGTCTTTCTTGTCATACGCTCTGGAAATGGCGGCAGGCGACAAGAGGAACGGACAGGTATTGATACAAGCCCCGCAACGGATGCAAGCCGTTGTTTTCGGAAGCTTGGCTTCTTTCTTAGTCAGTGCCAACACGGCGTTGGTGTTGGTCTGAACGGGCATTTGGGCATTGGGAACGGTCAGACCCATCATCGGGCCACCGTAGATAATCTTTGCGGGCTGTTCCTGAAAACCGCCGCAGAAATCGAAAAGCTCTTGGATTGCCGTTCCGATCGGTGCCATTACGTTCTGCGGATTTTTCACCGAACCGCCGTCCACGGTCACGCATTTTTCGACAAGCGGGATACCGGTCTTCAAGTACGAACCGATCGTTGCGAGCGTGGTGCAGTTGATGACGACACAGCCGGCGTCAATCGGCAACTGATTGGCAAGAACCTTGCGACCGGTGGTGTGATAAATGAGCACCTTTTCTCCGCCTTGCGGATACACCGAGGGGAGCACCTTTACTTTGACCGAACATTCGGAAACGGACTGTGCCATTTTCTGCATCGATGCCGCGGCTTCTTTTTTGTTGCTTTCAATGCCGATAATCACGTCTTTAATTCCGAGAAAACGGTGCAAAGCCGAAAGCGCATACGTCATGTCGTCCGTGCGATTGAGCATCGTCATCGTGTCACTGGTGACGTGTGGCTCACACTCGGCGCAGTTGACGATTAAATAGTCGATGCGACTCGGGTCAACGTCAAATTTTACGTGAGTCGGGAATCCCGCTCCGCCGAGACCGACAATACCGCCTTCTTTGATGGCGGCAACCAGATCTTTTGCGTCGTTGACCACGGGAGGGGTCAGGTTTTCATCCAAGGTCATATGACCGTCGGACTCAATAACCACGGCGGTTGCAGTGAGCCCGTTGTGGAGCAAATGATCCTTGAGTTTTGTGACCTTGCCGGACACACTGGAATAAATATTGGCAGAGATGAAGCCGTCCGCTTGACCGATCTTGGTTCCGACTTTCACCAAATCTCCCACCTGAACAACGGGAGCGGCGGGCTTGCCGATATGCATTGCCATGGGAATGGTCACGAACTTGGGCACATCCATGCGAACAACCGGTTTGTTACGGGTGTTTTTGCGATGCGGGACGTGAACCCCGGAAAGATATTTTGCCATAATGCTGTTCCCTTTCCTATTTTTTGAAATAGTCAAAATCCAAACATAAAATTGGTTTTTTATTCAAGATTTGTTATATAAATACGGATATGCGCACATATCTGTAATTATATCACATATGTTCATTATATTTTGTTTTCAGTCACTTGTCAATCAAAATATTTATATTCTTATACTTTCAAGTTACACGCTTCAAAAACAAAACAAACCGCCGTTTTTCGAGCGGATAGTTTCTTTTCTAAATGGAAGTACACCGTTTTTCGACACATCTTTTTTCCCTTCCCCAAAAAGCGCCCCTTCGAAGCGGAAAAACGGCTTTCTTTGTGTTCCCCAAAATAAGAAAAACACCCCGAATCCGATTGCAGACGCAGGGTGTTTTTTTCTTATTGTTTTTGTGGGTGAGAGGGAGAGGCACAAGAGCCGTATTCCCCTCTGCGCTACACCAAATTATGGCTTTGTTAATTTCGCTTGTTGGATTGCTTCGGTCGGACAGACATCTTTGCAAGCACCGCAACGGATGCAATCGACACTGTTTGGATTCTTCCAAACGGCAATATCAAGTTTACACGCACTTTGACAAGCACCGCACCCGATACACTTGTTGGCATCTACATGATAACGATACAAAGCAAAGCGATTGAAAAGGCCGTAGAGCGCACCAAGAGGACAAAGATAGCGGCAGAATGGGCGATAGAGCACGCCGGCGGCGATGACGATCGTCAAAGCCAAGACCAGTTTCCAAACAAACAGTCCCCCCGCTGCACTTTGCAACGAAACATTGCTGAAAACCAAGGGAACGCCGCCCTCTATCGTTCCCACGGGGCAAATATATTTGCAAAACCACGGCAGGCGAACCCCGAGAAGCGGGAGCGCCATCAAGGGAAGCAAGATCACAAACAAAGCCAAAAGGACAAAGCGAAGGGTACGCAGTCCCCTCTCTCCCGGCAAGTTTCTGATTTTTTTCGGAAACGGGATTTTATGCAGAAGATCCTGCAAAAGACCAAAGGGGCATAAGAATCCGCAAACCGCGCGACCAAAGAGAGTGCCGACCGCCGTTAAGAATCCCAAAACGTACAAAACTGCATAGGTTTGGCGCGTACTCAAAGCGGACTGTAACGATCCGATGGGGCAAGAGCCGAGAGATGCGGGGCAGGAATAGCAGTTCATTCCGGGAACGCAAAGGGTCTTCGCCGGGCCGGTATAAATCTTTCTTTTGGAAAAACCAATTAAATGCCCGTTGGAGAGTGCGGCAAAGGCGCATTGAATAAATAAGCGCAAATTGCCCGAGAGAGAACGTTTCTTCTTAACCAATTCCAATACACTCCAAACAAATTTTGATGGCTTTGCTCATCACGTCCCAATGTCCCCCGCCGATGACCCCTGCCACGATCAAAACGACACTGAAAAACAACAGAACAGCGGAAATCCAAGGAGAAATTCGCTTCATTGCATTCCCTCCAAAATCTTTTCTATGATACTCTTCCATTCGCTTTTGCTTCGGGAACCCAAATAGCTTTGACCGATCTGACAACCGTTTTCATCAAGAAAAACGGTTTCCGGCACTGCCTGCACTTGATTCAGATACGCTTTGTTCAAGGATGGCGAGGGCAAGAGCTGGACGTAATCGGCGCCGGTGGATTTGATGATGCTTTCCGCCGCCTTTATTTGTTCCGGCAAGACGTTCCCGTTTCGGTCGGTCAGGTCAACGGCAACGCCGACGATCTGAAGCTGTCCTTCATATTCCTTCTGCAAAGCAGCCAAATCCGGCATTTCCCGAATACAGGGATCGCAAAAAGTTGCCCAGAGATTGACCATGGTCAGTTTCTTTGCGCGGAAAACCTCTTCATTGAACGGATTGCCGGCAAAATCGGTTGTCGTAAACGAGCCGAATACAGATTCCCCTGTTTCCAGCGAAACCGACTCTTGCCGACAGCCAAAAAGAGAAACTGCAAGCAGGATGACAGCAAGAAAAACACAAAATCGTTTCATATGTTACCCCTGATATTTAAAAATGATTGTGTCGTTTGTTTTTTTCGTAATGATCAAGGCCTTATTGCCACCGCCTTGCTTGATACCAAGTTTTGCAGTCGCACCGACCGCGGCATTGGGATTGATTCTAAGTATCTTTCCATCCAAGCTGACAAAGTCCTCTGTGCTATCTTCCCCAAGCTTTGTCTGACCTCCCAAATCCAAATTCAACTGTGTGATGGAAGCCGATACGGTTACGCTGGTTCCGCCCGGGGTTATGCCGCCTGCTTCTTTGCTTTGCTTGACCGTGATACCAAAGGTCAGCGACACATCTCCGAGCAGTTTTTTTGTCAAAGCCGATACGTTGACGGACGGCTTTTTTTCGACAGTGGAAGGACGCAAAATGATTTCTTTGACCTCACCGCCTTGTGCGGTAAAGCTACAACCGAATTCCAGTGCGTTCAAGAGTTTCCCGAAATTGGTTTGGGGATACGCCATTTTTGTCGGCGCCGAGCCGTTCGTTGCCCAATAGGAAAACTCAGTATCGGAACAGAAAATGCGACATGGCTCCGTCATCTGCTTTTCTGAGGGAACAATACGGTAGGTGCCATCGGTCAATTCCGAGGGAAGGAGGATGTTACCGCCGCTTTGCTCCACAGGTTTTGTTTGCGATACTTGTTCTTGGGGCTCTTCCCCTTTTCCCTCTTCCAGATAGAAACTGCTGAGCGGTTCATATCCCAAAGGTGCTACCAGTTCATCCCAATTTTCGGGCAATTCAATTTGAATGGTGACGTATCCACCACCGGGCATCACCTGAAACTTATTGCGATCAGTATCCCCTGTGACCAAAATCGGAGTCTGCCCTTGCAGCATCGTTGCGATGGTTTCGATTTTTTTATCGTCCGTGATGCCTTTCAGCCACGCCGGTGTATCGGTCAGTGCAGCTTTCTCATCGGGATCGTTTAAAAGCTTATTGTAATACTCTTCAAAGGTATATTTTCCGTATTGCTGAGATCCGGTGTTTGCCCAGTAATTGGCATAGGTTCTCAGAAAGAGCGGTCGTCTGGCAGTGTCGATCAACGCGTTTTCCAGCGCGCCTTTGGTCGAATACCCCTTTGCCAGATCGCGCGCCACGTATTCGGTGATAAACACAGTGCGATAAACCTGCGGATTGGTGTTTCCGAGACCGTTTTGCTGTTTTTCGGTAATATCCCAAGCCAAGAGATTCATAATCTCTTTCGGGTCATCCGTTGCAGGGGTGACGTTGTTGCCCCATTGCAGAGCAGAGCCCGCGGTGATGGTGTTGTCATTCAAGCGATACCCTTGCGTGACGTGATAAGGATCCCAGCCCACACGAACGCAGGCCTCTTCGTCCTCTGCAAACGTCCAAGGGGATAGGTATCCAAAGGTTCCCATGCGATTTTCCTTGACGTAGTAACCGCCGATGTTGAGCATCGCAAGGTCGATAAAACGTCCCAACGCTTTGTTGGTTTCCTCGCTGATCATACCCTGACCGCAATCAATTCCCAATTGCCGCGCAAGCGGGCCGTTCAGCCATGCATACGGCGACCAGCCGTGGGTACTGGCAAGGGGTCTTCTCCACTCGCCGTTCGCCATGGCTTTGGTAAAGCCAATACAAATCGGCATGAATTCCGCCGGCACCCCCGCCATTACGGCATTTGCAGCAACGATATATGCCGTGCATTCACGGTAAGCCAAGGCAAAAGTACCCAAAACATCCTCCGGCTTGTAGGGCGTAAATTCAAGATAATAACGAACCTTTTCATCCGTTGGGGGCACGATCGGCAGACCGTCCGTCCAACCGTTGACTTGGCAATATTCCTGAATCTCTTCGAAATTTCCGTAATAGATAATCTCATCATAGGGGCGCTTGCCGTCGTTGGCATAAAGATCAATCTCCGCTTGGGTAATCTCTTTGGTGAGCCCCTCCACAATTTGCGGAAAAACGATTTCCCTTGTATTTTTCAAAAGCTCCTGCGTAGAATGAGAAGCGAAGGCACCGGGATATTCGGCGGTGCGCAAAACGGGAACTCCGCGGTTGACACCGGTCGAATGAATTTGCGCGATAAACGTGGGTGCTCCAATGGTAACCGTAGGAATCCCGATGTATTCGGCGGCAATGGCAGAGCCGGATTCCTTTGTGGTACAAAGACCGCATCCGCAGTTGCCGGAAATGACGGCATCCACGCCCAAATCTTTCAATTTTTGCTGAAAGGATTTGGTTTGCGCGCTTTGTCCGAAGACAGAATACGGTCCGCCCGAACCGACCTCCTGAAGTGTATATATCTTAGCGGTAGGATACTTCTCCAAAATGCATTTTTTCAGTTCCGGATGCGTCGTGGAAGCCATAAAGCTACCGCCGACCAGAGCAATTGTTTTTCCGTCCAAGGTATCAAGTCTGGGCGCCTGTTCCAACATTTCGACGTTGTGATAGCCGACCGGTGATACCACGGCATAGACCTGATTGCCGTTTTCATCATAATCGGGAATTTCGCATTCTCCATCGACACAGGTGTCGTTGGATGCGGCATTGGAGCAAGCTATGATTGAAAAAATCATCGCAGCACATAACACCAGGCAAATTCCTCTACGAAAAAAGCGTTTCATTGTTTTCATGGTTTTATCCTTTCTTTTTTAACGCAGCACCACCTCCACTCGAAATTCTCCCTTCGTGTCGGTAGATACTGATAAATGACCGTGATGTCGAAGAGCGATGGCCTCGGCAATGGAAAGACCCAGCCCAAAGCCGCTTTCCTTTTCGGCATTGGATCCACGATGGAATCGCTGCACAAAAAGCTTTGCCTTCTCTTCTTTTAAAAGCTTGGTCGGGTTTGCAACCGAAAGGTGCAAGCCTTGGATCGTTTTTTTGAAATCAATGCGGATCACGCTGTTTTTTGTGCTGTATTTGCACGCATTATCCAAAAGAATATGTAGCAGTTGTCTGATTTCCGCTTTGCTACCCACGTATTCCAGTTGCGTTAGAGGTGCACATTCAATTTTCACCGAGCGCTGGTGTGCAATATAGGTATAGGTTTCCACCGCGTCTTCGAGAAGATCGGAAAAGGAAAAACTTTCTCGCACCACGGGATTGGTATACTCCTCTATTTTGCTGAGGGTAGCAAAATCATGCGTCAGTTTTGTCAAGTGGGTGATTTGCTTTTGAATGCCAGCCAACCACTCATTCTCGCCAATCTCCATCGAAAGCATCTGCACGTTGGTGCTAATCACCGTCAGCGGTGTTTTCAATTCATGACCGGCAGAGGTAATAAATGCTCTCTGCTTGCGGTCGTTTTCGAGTAAAGGCGCAACCACAAGACCCGAAATCGGGATCAAAAGTAAGGCGACTCCCAAAAGCCCCAAAACACTGATCAGAATCAAGTTTTGTGCGGCGGTCTTACACATTTCAATACTGGAATGACGGGAAAGAAAATAAATGCGCGAACCGTTTTCGTTCTGATAAACGTGATAACGAAAGCCGTCCAAATAACCTTTTTCTTCTCCTCTTTCCAATGCTTCTCGGGAAAGAGAGCGAACCTGATCCCCTGTGATGGACGAATACTGCATCACGTCAGGATAAATCTCACTTTTTCCTGCCGGAATCTTAACAGAAAAATATCGGATATGCTCCGAGGGGTTTCGATAAAGTCCGGAAATGATGAGATCGGATTTTTCAGTCATATCGCGAAAATTTTGATGAATGCTCACGAAAACGATCCCCGCGAGAAGCAGAAAAATCCCCAGAACAGCAAACAAGACAAAGCGAATTCGAAGTTTTGTTTTCAAGGTGTTTTTCATCCTCTCACCTCCAAAACGTATCCCAAATTGCGTTTGTTTCGAATCCAAACGTTCGCCTCAATTGCGGATAGTTTTTTCCGCAGATTGTAAATGGCAGTCCACAGCGTGTTTTCCTGCCCCATATCGTCAGATGGCCATACCTGATACAGAATTTTGTCGGAAGAAACCGGAACACCGGGATTTTGCATAAGCAAAAGGAAAATCTGATATTCCTTGTTTGCTAACATTTGCACACCACCGGGGCCTTCCATCATAAAAGAAACAGTATCCAAGGTTAGATTGCCAAGACGCATTTTTTTATCCTGCTGTGCGTGCGGGCGAACCAAAACCCTCACACGAGCCAAAAGTTCTCGCAAATCAAAGGGCTTAGGCAAATAATCGTTTGCGCCGGAATCCAGACCTTCCACACGGTCCTCCACTTCGGACTTTGCCGTCAAAAGCAAAATCGGGGTGGAATGCTGTTCGGCACGGAGTTTTCTCACCACACAAATCCCGTCCATCTTTGGCATCATCACATCCAAGATCGCAGCATCGTAGTCGCCAAGTTGCAAATATTGCAACGCATCCTCACCGTTTGCGACTGCGTCTACGGTAAAGTTGTTTCGTTCAAAAAACACCTGCAGGGCTTGTCGCAGCTCGTTCTCGTCCTCGGCAATCAGTATTTTCATCCTTTGGTCTCTTTTCCTTTCCGTATTCTTTTTTCCATTATATCCAATGATCTTATCTTTGCCAAGTTTTAAGGACAAGACCAGAATAACACATAAACCTCACTTGAAACTCAATTTCCGCCGCGAAAAATTCAAAAACCTTGCTTTGGAAAAGACCCGCGATATGAATGCATCACGGGTCTTTTTACGGAACATAAATTTACAATTTACTTTTTATTTTTTTCTTTGGCGCGTTTGTCGTTGATGATCTTCATTTCTGCCGCGGTGATCAGCTCGCAATTGTTTTCTCTTGCCCATTCCACGCAGCCCTTTAACACCAAGGGCAAGAATACGCGGGGCACGTTCAGCACCATTTCCAAGGCATCGTCGGAGAATTTCACCTTATCATCGGCGCGATCGGCAGCATAACGCACGGACTCCAAGCTTTGATTGCGCATGGGAAGAAGCTCCGCGCGCATCCGACTTTTGCGATGGAACCAGAAGTTTTTGCTGTCGCGATAGCCGTAGTCCACGGGAAGCGGCGGAAAGTCTTTGGCACGCACGCCGTTGATGATGGCATCGTGATACTTTTTCTTCATGAGGATCTTGTCGATCTTCAAAATGAAATGCGCACCGAATTTGCTGGTGATGCCGTTGAAGTCGTGGTAGGGCGGTTCATATCCGGTCAAATTTCCCGGCAGATCGTTTTGCGCGCCGTCCAGCTCGCGCACCCAAGTGCATTCCATCACCTGAATGGCGTCGGTAAGCACCATCGGGCGCTCCCCTTCTGCCTGACCCGGTTCGAGTTTGAATTTACAGTTTGGCATTTTATCTTCGGGTTTATCCCCCGGCCAACTGAGTTTGACACATTCAGCAAAGGTTTTTGCCCTGTCATCCACAAAGTTGAGTGCGCACTTGCCGTTTCGCAAAATGTTTTGTGAGGTATTGGAGCTGTTGCGGCAAGAAAGAAGCATGGCATAATAGTCCTTGCCTGCCACGTAATACGGTTGAACCAAAGAATACGGACCGAGGTTTGTGGTCTGATCCTCGCAAAGGGTGCTAATGACAACCGCGGGCATAGGAAAGAACAGAGAGGTTTGATAAAAATTATCAACGATGCGCAAATTTTCAAAGCTACTCATAAAAAAGCTCCTTTTGAAGATGATACCTATATTATAACAGATTCTTTTGGAAAAAGAAAGAAGCAAAACACCTCCTGAAAAATCAGGAGGTGTTTGTTTTCAGATTTGATTTGCGGTTCAGGCGAAAAATGGGAAAATTAACCGTTTACGTTGTAATGCTCGTTCAACAAATTCACGGCCTTGAACAGTTTGTGATAATAAACCAAAGGCCCAATCATAATCAGACTGCCCAAGATTGCCCAGATCCAATAAGTATCTGCATCAAAGTCATAATCGATGCGGCGTCTTGCCAATTCATCCCCGATGCGGTTGGAAATTCTATGTGCCCAAACAAAGTTTGCAATTCCCAAGGTAAGCGGAGAGACAATGAAGGTAAGCAAGCAATAGTGCATTGTCTTTTTGCCATCATATCTGGATGCTACCAGGTTAATGTCGCTGGAAACAGCGGACATTACGACGAGCGGATAGATTCCAAAGGTAATGAAGGAAAGCAGAATCGTTTTTAACAGGCCTTTATTCGTTTTCAGTTTTCTAACAGGGGCGGTAGTTGCGACGTTATCAATGTTGATACTCCTTTCTTGCGGTCAGATATGTGAACTATTTGTTAACTGACCAATTCGAGTATAAAATACAAATCCCCTTTTGTCAATAAAATTCGACAAAAAAGCCCCTTCGAACAAGTACGAAGGGGCTTTTGAGCATAAACGGATCGTTAAAAGGATTCATAACCAATTACGGTTTGCCAAAGGACTTGGGCATATGCACGGGCAAGAAAATCGTTGGGATGGTTCACGTTGTTTCCGGTCATATCGAAATAACGCTTTTGTTTCAAAAGGTCTTTGTGAAAGGTGGTCATATCTGCTACCGCAACCCCTTCCCGTTCCAGCGATTTCAATTCCGGCAAATATTTTTCTTGATTTCCCAAATAGAACGAAGCTTCTTTGTTCGGAAGCATCGTGGAAATTAAAACAAACTCACAATCCGGATTGGCAGCGACGGCAGTATCCATAATCGCTTTGATATGATTTCGATATTGTTTGGGAGAAACGTTTGCGGTGCCATCGTTCATACCAAAAGCGATGATACACAAATCGGGACCGTACCCCACCGCTTCTTTTGCTTGGTTAACGCCCCATTCACTTGACGTGCCTCCCACCGAATCATTTTTCATTGAAATGGAAGCGGCAGGAAACGTTTGTTTCAGTTTAGCTTCAAACATCTGAAACCAAGCTTTTGCCTGCGGTTTTGCACCAATGAAGCCGGAAGAGTTTGCGCCGACGGAAATGCTGTCTCCGAAAATACAAAGGTTTAGATTTTCTCCGTCATTCAATTTTTTCAAGGTCTTGGGCAATTGCTTTCCGGAATATGCAGGAATATCTCCCGAAAACGAATCGGAATGCGAATAGGTCACAGCGATCTGCAAGGTGTGAAGCGTGGGGCCTTCTTTAAAGTAGATATACCCTTTCCCGTACTTTTGATTCAAAACCATGGTGTCTTGTTGGGATTGGCGGGGATAATAGAAATCATACGCCACACTCGGAATCGTAGATCCCTCGGGTATATGCAATTTGCCATTCACCAATTGATAGTCGCTTCCCTCTTGGTATTCGTGCTCCAAATCGCTGGAGCGCACAGAAAAGATCTGATTGGCATGGTACAAAAGAGGAATATCCGAAATACTTCCGTCTTTTTCTTCCAAAACCATCACAGATTCATGGTAGACCACGTTTCCTTGCCAATAGGGTTTGGTATAGGCGTCCAAATGGTACTGATCCAAAGGATATTGTACCGTTTCGGCATCTTGTGTTTTGACAGGATCTTGCACCGTTTCAGCCGCTTCGGTTTTCGGAAGATCTTGGGTCGTTTCGAGGACCGTTTCCGACACAGCAGGATTGAAAGATCCCTCGGTAGACGAGAAATTTTCCTTTTCACAGCCAAAGATACCAAGCAAAACCGCCAAAAGTACAATGGCTGCAATCATTCTTTTCATATACAATTCCTTATCTTACTTCCTCATTTTTTGATCAAAAGAGTGCAAATGGCGGGAATTTATTTTTCTTTCTTTGAAAAATGTTCTTTCGTCAGTTTGGCAACGACGCCGGAGAGTGCAAACAAGGCGATGAAGTTAGGAATCGCCATCAAGCCGTTGAAGGTATCTGCAAGGTTCCAAACGATCTCAAGAGAAGTGGTTGCTCCCACCACGACCATAGCGGAATAGAGAATCAGATAAACCTTTGACGCCTTGTTTCCGAACAAATATTCTGCGCAACGGGAACCGTAAAGGGACCAGCCCAGAATGGTAAAAAAAGCAAACAGGAACAGGGCAATTGCCACAAACAAGGAAGCCGCTTTCGTACCGAATACCGTTGCAAAAGCCGCGGTAATCAGTTCCGAGCTTACCGCCGTACCGAAATTGATGTCAATTCCGCTCATGCAGATGGCAAAGCCCGTCAGGGTACAAATGACGAGAGTGTCCGCAAACACCTCGAAAATGCCATAAAGTCCCTGCTTTGCAGGGCTGTCGGTGTCTGCAGCCGCGTGAGCAATACCCGCAGAACCAAGACCTGCTTCATTGGAAAAGGCGCTTCGTTTCAAGCCCCAAACCAGAGCTTCTTTGAGTGCAATACCGGATGCCGCACCACACACGGCTTTGGGCGTGAAGGCGCCGACAAAAATGTTTTTAATGACCTCGCCCATATTGCCGATGCCAAAGGACGCAACGGCTGCAAACAGAGCAAACAAAACTGCAAGCCATTTCCAATTCTTACCCATACCATTGATGATATGTAGGTCTATAATTCAATAAATATGTTCTGATGAACTGTGCCTCATCTAATGTATTCATTATATCATAAAAAGAGCTTGGCGCCAAGCTATTTTCGACAAATTCTTTTATTTTTCGAAATTATGCCATAGATTTTTCGGAATGTCTATCCACCCATCCAACCGACCTGTTTATAGAATTCTTAGAAGAGATGATTCCGTTCTATGTCGGTGGAATGATATGCAAGATTGTTTTTGGAATAATTATGGAATATTGCTTCATTCGCTTTCTATTGCATTCTGATTGAGGGGTGGGCAGAAAAAATACCCGTGGTTCCGAAAAACCACGGGTACAATTCGTTTTTTAGAAATCGCTCAAAACCCTTGTAAATACTGGGTTTTTAGGAGATTTGATTATTTCCCACTTTCGCGGATAGCAGCCTGAGCGGCGGCGAGGCGGGCGATCGGCACGCGGAAGGGAGAGCAGGACACGTAGTCCAGACCGATCTTGTGGCAGAACTCAACGGAAACGGGGTCGCCGCCGTGTTCGCCGCAGATACCGCAGTGGATGGAAGGACGAGCTTTCTTACCGAGGGTAACTGCCATATCCATCAGTTTACCTACGCCGGTCTGATCCAATTTTGCAAAGGGATCGTTTTCGTAGATCTTGCTATCGTAGTATGCGGACAGGAACTTGCCGGCATCGTCACGAGAGAAACCGAAGGTCATCTGAGTCAAGTCGTTGGTACCGAAGCAGAAGAATTCAGCTTCTTTTGCGATTTCATCAGCGGTCAAGCAAGCTCTGGGGATTTCCATCATAGTACCGACTTCGTATTTGAGATCGGAGCCGGCGGCAGCGATTTCAGCATCAGCGGTAGCAACCACGATGTCTTTGACATACTTCATTTCTTTCAGTTCGCCGGTCAAGGGGATCATGATTTCGGGAACGATAGTCCAATCAGCATGTCTTGCCTTCACAGCCAAAGCAGCTTTGATGACGGCCTTGGTCTGCATGACAGCGATTTCGGGATAAGTGACTGCCAGACGGCATCCACGGTGACCCATCATCGGGTTGAATTCGTGCAGACCGGAGATGATGTTCTTAATGGTTTCCACGCTCTTGCCCTGAGCTTTCGCCAAAGCAGCGATGTCAGCTTCTTCGGTGGGAACGAACTCGTGCAAGGGGGGATCCAAGAAACGGATACAAACGGGGTTGCCTTCGAGTGCTTCGTAGAGTTTTTCAAAGTCGCTCTGCTGATAAGGAAGAATCTTAGCCAGAGCTGCTTCTCTTTCTTCTTTGGTGTCGGAGCAGATCATTTCGCGGAATGCGGCAATTCTTTCTGCTTCGAAGAACATGTGCTCGGTACGGCAAAGACCGATACCTTCTGCGCCCAGTTCTCTTGCTTTCTTAGCGTCGGCGGGAGTATCGGCATTGGTACGAACCTTGAGGGTTCTGAATTCATCAGCCCAATCCATGATTCTGCCGAATTCACCTGCGATTTCAGCGTCAACCGTCTTGATGATTCCGTCGTAGATGTTACCGGTGGAACCGTCGATGGAGATATAATCACCCTCCACATAGGTCTTGCCGGCCAAAGTGAACTTCTTGTTCTCTTCGTCCATTGCGATTTCGCCGCAACCGGATACACAGCAGGTACCCATACCACGAGCAACCACGGCTGCGTGAGAGGTCATACCGCCGCGAACGGTCAAAATACCCTGAGAAGCTTTCATACCGGTGATATCTTCGGGGCTGGTTTCGAGACGAACGA
>JAZNNH010000081.1:0-15064 GCA_045580105.1 Eubacteriales bacterium
GTAATGGCAATGGCAATGGCAACAGCGTGAATCCAAGTCAAACGAACGGATTGCTTTCCGATCTTCTTCAGATCAATGGCAGCGGCTTTGAAGGCAGGAACAATCAGTGACAACAAAACGGTGGAAAGAGTGATCAAAACCAAAGAAGTGATGATGGTGGTAAGATCAAGAACAAAGGAGCCGTTTGCAACGGCAACCGCCAAAACTGCAACGTCACTGAGAAGAACAAAGCTTGCCAAAAGACCGCCTTTCCCTCCCTTGGTCCAAAGGATCACACAGCAAACAAGGAGAATGGCTGCAAAACCGGCGGCAATTGCCGTAATGACAGCGGAGCTGAACGTGGGAGCCAAGGGCTCTGTCTTTTCGATCACAACGGAAGCGGGCAGTTCGCCGTACTTCATATAGGTTGCAATGTTCGAAGCCGTGCTCTGTGCTAAAGAGCCAAACGTGAAGGTGGATTTCACCGAGGAAGTGTCAACCGTAGCGGATGCGGCGAAATTGCCGTCCAGCATCAAATAAATGTACGCAGAGGAAGCAGCATAAGAAGAAACGTTGGTTGCAAACTTCTTTGCACCTTCTTCGGTAAATTCAATCGTAACGCTATAGGAACCGGTTTGGTTCGCAACAACGTAAGCATCTTTTACCATGGATGCATCACAGACCACGTCTGTTAAATTCGAGCCGACAAAGCTCCAGGAGCCAATGGAGGAGGTTTGCGCAATCAAAGTATCAACATACGTTTTCTGAGGAAGATCAACACGGATCAACTCTTGCTCAACCGAAGTGTCAACGTCAGAGAATCCCATCGCAAGGAAGCGTTCCTTTAACACCTTAGCTGCCGTTTCATAATCTTCTTTTGTGACGTCACTCTCTTCCGCTTCCGCAAAAGCAAGATAAACAGAAGTGCCGCCACCCAACTGACGATTGGTAAAGATAACGTTCTCCTTAAACACACTGGGGCTGTCATACAAGCTGAAACCAAAGAGCGGAACAGCAAGGATGCAAACGAGAAGCAATCCGATGATACTTAATTTTAAATAATTCTTCAACATAGGACCAACCTTTCAAAAACCCGTAGGGAAATATAACCATATTATAATAAAACAAACGCTTTCCGTCAAGAGCGAACGTCGAGAAGTTTTTCCAGCGCAGCCAATTTTGCACAAATGGTAATACAATTTGAAATGGTTGGAACGGTATCCAACTCAACATTGGTAGGAGCAATTCTCAAATTACAATCCGAAGGATCCTTTCGGTAGGGGAACGCAGAACCGGCAGGAGTCAGAACAACACCGATTTCGTCAGCCAGTTCCCATGTTCTTTTTGCCGTACCTTCCATCACGTTCAGGTTGACAAAATAACCGCCGTTCGGATGACTCCACTGGGCAATCCCCGAATCGCCGAACCCATTCTCAAAGGTATCGAAAACGCTTTGGAATTTCGGTGCGAGAATCGCAGCGTGTATTTTCATAATCTCTTTCAGATTTTCAACACTTTGAATGTACCGAAAATGTCTGAGTTGATTGACCTTGTCGGATCCGAGACCTTCCAAAGCAAAGCATTTTTCCACCCATTGAATGTTTTTCTCAGAAGACGCAACAGCGCTGACTCCGCCGCCTGCCATCGTGATTTTGGAAGTCGAGCAAAATTCGAAAACCATGTTTTCGCTGTTTTGTTTTTTTGCTTCCTCGTGGATATTGAGAAGAACGTCGGGAGTTTCGTTGAGATCGTGAACAAAGTATGCATTGTCCCAAAAAATTCGAAAATCTTTCGCCTTTGGTTTTAATGCGGCAAATCGTTTCACCGTTTCATCGCTAAACGTAATACCGGTAGGATTGGAGTATTTCGGAACACACCAAATGCCTTTAATGGTTTCATCTTCTTGCACCAGTGTTTCCACCATATCCATATCAGGACCGGTTTTAAGCATCGGAACGGTGATCATTTCAATCCCCAAATGCTCGCACATGGCAAAATGTCTGTCATAGCCGGGAGCAGGGCAAAGAAATTTAATTTTTTCATATCGGGACCATGGCTTTTCGGAATCAAAAAGACCGATTAACATGGCATCGACAAGAATGTTATACATCAATTTGAGGGATGAATTTCCTCCCACAAGGATTTGATTTTTTGAAACACCCAAAAGATCTGCAAAAAGACCTTTGATTTCCGGAATGCCGAAAGGCAAGCCATAGTTTCTTACGTCAAATCCATCTTGATTTAAATATTGTTCGGGTGTTTTCAAGCATTGCAACATATCAAGGCAAAGATCCAACTGCTTTTTTTCGGGCTTGCCGCGAGACATATCAAGTTTTAAGTTCATATCTTTGATATCAAGCCATGCTTTTTGGATTCGATTATATTTTGCTTGTAATTGCGCAGGGGACATTTTGAAATAGTTCATTTATAGGATACCTCTTAGAAATCTGCATTTCCAACCGTTCTCGGGAACGCTTCTACATCCCTGATATTAGAAATGCCGGTTAAATACATAACAAGTCGTTCAAAGCCGAGTCCAAAGCCGGAGTGAGTAACACCGCCGTATCTTCTCAGATCAAGATACCAGCTGTAGGATTCGGGGGTCATACCAAGTTCGGTAATGCGGTTTTCGAGAAGCTGTAAGCGTTCTTCTCTCTGGCTACCGCCAACCAGTTCACCAACTCCGGGAACCAGCATATCCATTGCGGCAACCGTTTTGCCGTCATCGTTCAAACGCATATAGAATGCCTTGATTTCCTTGGGCCAGTCGGTAACGAAGATCGGCTTTTTGAATGCCACTTCAGTCAGATACCGTTCGTGCTCGGTCTGGAGATCTTCACCCCAAGCAATGGGATATTCAAATTTTTGACCGCTCTTTAATAGAATATCAATTGCTTCCGAGTAGGTGACTCTGCCGAAATCGGCCTGAATCAAATTGGTCAGGCGTTCAATCAAACCTTTGTCGACAAAGCTGTTGAAGAACATCATATCCTGCGGACAGGTTTCCAAAACGTAACGAATAACGTATTTGACCATTTCTTCCGCAACGGTCATATCATCTTCCAAATCGGCAAATGCCATTTCCGGCTCGATCATCCAAAATTCTGCCGCGTGTCTGGGGGTGTTGGAGTTTTCGGCACGGAAAGTGGGACCAAAGGTGTAGACGTCTGCAAATGCGAGAGCAAAGCACTCTGCGTTCAACTGACCGGAAACCGTAAGGTTGGTGCTTTTTCCGAAAAAGTCCTTTGAAAAATCAACAGCGCCATCTTC
The DNA here is from genome assembly GCA_045580105.1 of Eubacteriales bacterium. GTDB lineage: Bacteria > Bacillota > Clostridia > Oscillospirales > SIG627 > RGIG5579. The sequence continues at coordinate 3,250 of JAZNNH010000081.1, forward strand.
GGTTTTGGGAAGATTGTCGAGGTCGAGCGTCGTCACACGGAACATTTCGCCGGCACCTTCACAGTCACTGGCGGTAATGAGCGGGGTATGAACGTAGGTAAAGCCCTTTTCTTGGAAAAACTTGTGAATCGCATATGCCGCCGCGGAACGAACGCGGAAGACGGCGTTGAAGGTATTTGCTCTGGGACGCAAATGCGCGATGGTACGTAAAAAGTCCAGAGAATGACGCTTCTTCTGCAGGGGATAGTCGGGGGTTGAATGACCCTCAACGTAAATATCGTTGGCGTTGACTTCAAAGGGCTGTTTGGCTTCCGGTGTTAACAGGAAGGTTCCTTTGACCTTAATCGCAGAACCGATATTAAGTTTGGCGATTTCCTTGAAATTTTCAAGTTTTTCGTTTTCAAATACGATTTGCAAACACTTATGGCAACTGCCGTCGTTGATTTCAATAAATCCAAATTGATTGCTGGCGCGCAACGTACGCACCCAACCGGCAACGGTAACCTGTCTGTCGGCATACATTTCCGTAAATTTAAAAAAATCTGAAATACGCGTTCTCTTTTCGTACATGTTTCATCCTACGCTTTCATAATTTTGTTCATTTGATGTTATAACCTAATTAGTCTACTATATTTTTCCGAAAGATTCAAGAGAAATAGGGCATTTTTTTATAAAACGTGACATTTTAACCGCTTTTTGTCAAGTGCTGACAAAAATGAACGATATCGGGGTATTTGGTTATCAAAAACACAGGAAATCCGAATATAAGTTGTTTGATTAAAAATAAAAAAACCGCTGAAAAACAGCGGTTCAAAGAAGAAGGGCGTTCATAACGATGCGATTGCACCGTTACGAACGCTCAATTTGGCGGAAAGACAGGGATTCGAACCCTGGAGTGGGTATTAGCCACTACACGATTTCCAGTCGTGCGCCTTCGACCAGCTCAGCCATCTTTCCAAAACCGCAAAACTGCGGAACGCTGATTATCATATCATAAAGAAAATGAAAAATCAAGAGTTTTTTAAAATTTTTAAAAAATTAAGAGATTAATTGTCTTCCTCTTCTGCATTGGCAGGAATTTCAACGGCACGAACCGCCCATTTGAAAATCTTCAACTTGTTGCGATCGGATCCGGTTTCGATGGTGATGATATCATCTTTAATCTTGACAATACGACCGAGAATACCACCGTTGGTGGAGATCTCATCACCAATTTGGAGATTGTCACGCATATTGGCCGTTTCTTTCTCCTGCTTCTTTTGAGGACGAAGAATGAAAAAATAAAAAACGGCAATGAAAAGCACCATCATGATGATCATAGAGCCGCCGCCCGCTGTCGGAGTCGCCTCCGCGAAAATAGGGAATTGGAACATAAAAACACCTCATTTTCAATATTTGATTGATTACACCGGTATTATACAGGAAACCTTCACATTTTTCAATAGTTTTTGCTCAAATATGTTTTCTTGATTTTCATTTGTTTCTTTGCTATAATGTCAAAAAAGAAAAAAGGAGATAGTATGGTAATACTGGGAATCGATTTCGGTGACAAAAGAATGGGAACCGCAATTTGCGACCGCGAAGAAAGATTGGCAGTAAGCATTCAAACCGTACAAGTTCGTGGAGCTAAGGATGCGGCAGAGAAAGCAAGCCGCCTTGCTGCGGAGCGCGGCGCCGAGATGATTGTAGTCGGAATGCCGGAGAGAGCAGGGGGCTACCGCGGCGAACGCTGCGAAAAGACAGACGTGTTTCTTTCCTTTCTGCGCGAGAAAACAAGCATTCCCGTCATCCCCTTTGACGAACGCTTTACAACGGTTCAAGCCCACACACTTTTATATGAAACCGGACTTTCCGGAAGACAGCACGGCTCTTGTGTGGATGCCCTCTCTGCGCAATTAATTTTGCAGTCATACTTGGATCAAACAAAGGGCTAATTTGCACAAAACCATACAATATGTGCAAAAAATCGTATCCATTTCTGTGAATTCTGCGTATTGAAATAGTTTTTATGTCGTTATATAATAAAATGTATTGTTTTACAATACATAGAATTCTTTAATATTTTGTTGAATTTTGTGCTTAGGAGTAAATATGTGTGGAATTATTGGTTATTCCGGAACGGAAAATGCAGTTGATATTTTGTTAGACGGTTTGCAAGCCCTTGAATATCGCGGATACGATTCTTCCGGAATCGCAGTTTTTCGCAAAAACGATATTGAAGTTCTGAAAACAGTCGGTAAACTTGCTAATTTAAGAAAATGCGTTGGCGAAAAAGGAGATGCTTTCAGCGCTTCTTGCGGCATCGGCCATACAAGATGGGCAACGCACGGAAAACCCAGCGATGAGAATTCTCACCCTCATTCAACTCAAAATCTTTCTTTGGTACATAACGGAATCATCGAAAACTATCTCGAATTGAAAGAAAAGCTGATCAAAGAGAACGGATATTCCTTTGTTTCCGAAACCGATACCGAGATCGCCGCAAAGCTGGTTGATTCCCATTATTTGGCTTGTCACGATCCCTTTGAAGCCATTGTCCGCGCATTAAAAGAATTGCGCGGTTCTTACGCTTTTGGTATTATGTTCTGCGACTATCCCGGAACGGTTTTTGCAACTCGCAAAGACAGCCCTCTGATCTGCGCGGAAGACGATAACGGTGTGTTCATTGCATCCGATATTCCCGCCATTCTCCACAGAACCAATCGTTATTATATGATGGAAGAGGGAGAAGTCGCTGTTCTCACAAATTCTTCCATTGATTTTTATGATCTTTCCCATCAACCCATCCAAAAAGAAGTCAAAGTCGCAGATTGGGATTTGGAAGCAGCCGAAAAAGGTTCTTATGACCATTTCATGATGAAAGAAATGATGGAAGAACCGGAAGTGATCCGCAGAACGGTTTCTCCCAGAATTGGAGACGGCAAGGTGGACTTGAAAATTGAAGGACTGAGCGATAAAAAGCTTGCTTCTTTCAAGCGCATTGTTTTCGTTGCCTGCGGCACCGCAATGCATGCCGGCATGATCGGAAAAGCTGCCATCGAAAAAATGGCAAGAATTCCCGTTTGCGTTGAAATTGCATCCGAATTCCGTTATCAGGATCCGATCTTATCCTCGGATGATCTTGTCGTTTTGATTTCCCAATCCGGCGAAACGGCAGACACCCTTGCAGCGCTTCGTCTGGCAAAGGAGAAGGGAGCGACCACGCTTGCCATCGCCAACGTTGTCGGCTCATCCATTGCCCGCGACGCCGATTACGTTTTTTATACTTGGGCAGGACCCGAAATTGCAGTCGCCAGTACCAAAGCTTATTGCGTGCAAGTGAGCGCGATGTATTTGCTGGCAATCAAATTTGCCAAGATCCACGGCAAGCTTTCCTCTGAGGAAGAAGCAGATTTGGCGAACACTCTTTTGAACACGATTCCTGAAACGGTTCAAAGCATTCTTGATAACAGAGAATCACTGAAAAACCTTTCCTCCACTTTAAAAGATGCAGAAAATCTCTTCTTCATCGGACGCGGAATGGACTATGCGCTGTCTATGGAGGGATCCTTAAAACTCAAGGAAATCACTTATATTCACAGCGAAGCATATGCCGCCGGTGAATTAAAACACGGTACCATTTCTTTGATTACGGACGGCGTACCGGTCATTGCAATAGCAACCGGCGATGCTTGCTTCGAAAAAATGTTATCCAATATCAAAGAAGTACGCGCAAGAGGTGCAAGAGTGCTTTTAATTTGCAAAGAAAGTGCACTGGGTTCTCAGGACGTTGCCGATGACGTCGTTGCTCTTCCTGCCGTTTGCGAGCTGTTTATGCCCTTACTTGTGGCTCCTGTTTTCCAGCTCATCGCATATTATACCTCAGTTCTGCGCGGCTGTGACGTAGACAAACCCCGTAATCTTGCAAAATCGGTTACGGTCGAATAATCCTTCGACTCATCTTTCATTTAAATAACAAAGGAAGATTTCAATCGCTTTTTACTTCAAAACGAATTTCAGAAAAGATGTAGGTATATCAATGAAACCAATTTTCAGAAGCGCGATGTTCGGTTTTCATAAGGATGACGTTGCCAATTTCATAGCCCAACAAAATCGTCAATTTGAAGCAAAAGTTTCGGATTTGAAAGAACAGATGGAACTGGCGCAACAAAAGTTTGAGCAGGAAAAAGAAGCATTTCTTCTCGATCAAGACGAGCTTTCCACGCTTCGCGAAAAGGAAGCCGCGCATCGATCCGACTTTGGTCGCATCGAACAGCTTGTAAACACGATCCACTCCAAAGAAGAAGCTCTTTCCTCTGCTTTTTCCGAGAGTGCGGTAGCCGTTGCAAACGTCGGAGAAGATGTTTCCCGTCTGAAAGAAAAACTTGCCAACGCCAAAGAATTGCGTCAAAAAGCAAACCGTTTTGACCAATTGACCTCGCTTTTGGGCGAAATTGTATCCGGCAAAAAGTCGGATCAGACCCAAAAAACAGAAAACGTCGAGGAAGCAGAGCAGGACATCACAAGCATAGATGAGGCGCTGTCCCTTCTTACCAAAGAAAGAGAACTGCTCGTATCCTTGCAAGAAAGCTGTACTGAGCTATCCGCACTTCTTGCGCAGATAGGTTCCGAAAAATGAAAGCCGCCTTTGTCAGCGGCGCCACCCGCGGAATCGGACGCGCAATCGCTTTGGAACTTTCCCGATGCGGATATGAAGTTGGCTTTTGCTATAAAAAAAGCGCAGACGAAGCGCAATCGCTTTTGAAACAGATCAATCAACAAACAAAAGGGTATGCGTATTCCGTTGATCTTCGCAATACCAATGAAGTCACTTCGCTTGCTCGGGCAATTCTTTCGGATATGCCCGAGTTTTCCGTTTTGGTCAATAACGCCGGAGTTTCTTCTTGGGGGATGTTTCAAGACGTAACGGAACAGGAATTTGACCGCGTATTTTCCATCAATTTCAAAAGCGCTTTCTTTTTGACAAAAGAGCTTTTGCTGCCCATGATCCAAAATCAAAAGGGAAGAGTCATTAATATTTCGTCCATTTGGGGACAAACCGGTGGCTCTTGCGAGGTGCTCTATTCCGCTTCCAAAGCCGCGATGATCGGATTTACCAAATCATTGGCTAAAGAACTGGCACCGAGTGGAATTACCGTCAATTGCATCGCTCCCGGTGTCGTTGATACGGATATGATGGCGCAGTTTTCGTCCGACGAAAGACAAGCGTTGAAGGAGGAAATTCCCGTCGGCCGCTTTGCAAGACCCGACGAAATTGCAGGTCTGGTTCGTTATTTGATTGATGATAAAGCCGCGTATATCACCGGCCAAGTTTTGAGTATAAACGGAGGAATGTACTGTTGAGCGCTCGTTCATCGAATCTCTCGGAGAAGATTATTTCACTTTTTCAGTCCGGCAAGCTTCAAAGTGCACAAGAGGTTTGTGCGGACTATATCGATCAATGCAAAACGCAGTTTATGGAAGAGTTGACCCTCGATACGGCAACCAATTTTGCCGGCAGTGTCTTGCTGTTTTCCCAGCTTTGCGCCGCAGAAAAGAAACCGTGGAAAGCCACCTTGTATCTGAATGATGCAAACGGCTGCATCCGCTTTTTGGAAGACTTTATGACCCACCGCGAAATGCTTGCTTCCACTTGCTTTTCTTTCGCTTCGGCATATGAATACGCCGCCTTCTTTCCGGAGGCAAGCCAATATTACCAAAAAGCCATCCGTTATTCAAACGACGTTTCTGTTTTGGAAGAGGCATTATTTTCATATCTGCTGATGACCCTTCGCATTCACGATACGATTCCAAAAAGGGATCTCGATCTTGTCAGAGAAAAGATTGATTCCAAAACCTTGTCGGAGATCAAAAAAGAGGCAAAGGATGCTTTTTCCAAACTCATTGCGACCGACCCGATTGAAAAAGAACAAACATTCTTAGACATTCGATATGAGGTCGAAAAGAGAGTGGATGCTCAATTGCTTGAAACGGATGCGGAAAACGTCCCGTTTTGTATCCGCTACTGGACGAGTAAGAAGCAAATCTTACAGGATGAATTCGGCATTACTTGGCGCACACCTGCCGAATGCAATCCCGATATCAAATTTCAATAACAACAAAAAAGGAGCACGAACGTGCCCCTTTTTTCTTTTAGCAACATTTACAATTTGCAGAAAACTTTTGTTTGATCTGATTGACCTTATCCTGCGGTGCAGTTTCGGTTTGATACCAGCCACGGCCCTTCATTTCTTGAAATACGTCATGCTGAATTTGATGTTCGTCTTCCAAAATAGACATAAACGCCGTCTTTACACTGGGTTCGCTTGCTTCATTAGCAGTGGCATTGTATCCACCGGTCATGAATTTCTGCGTGGAAAGAATGTCGCCCATCATTTCCTGATCGGAGTATTGATTTGTATTCATATCGATCTCCTAACCCAAAAGCGAAAACAGTTTGTCATAATGCTGCTGATGCTTTTGTGCGATTTCATCGAATTTGTTTTTCAAAGTAAGATCCTGCACGTTATTTGCAAACATTTTGCATTTGCAAATCATGTTTTGCTCACTTTTCAACTGGTCTTCGATTGCGGAAAGTTCTTTTGTTGTAAGGTTTGCCATTGTTTTGTTCCTTTCCTTGTTTTCGTCGGTTTGTTCCGACGCTTATAGTATGGTTTTGAGTTCTTTTTCATATGCGAAATTCTTATATCAAATTTTTGCTTTTTAATTGACATTTTTTCTAAAAAGTGTTATATTATAACAAGAAAATGTGAATTTTCACATTTAAATAATGTTCGAAAGGAAGAGAGATGAAGAATCCGAGAAAAGCGCTTGTTCGTGAAATCTTAATTTCGAAACCTTTTACTTCCTTAAAAGAATTGGAAGAGCGTTTTCCGAATGTTTCCGGCATGACGTTACGTCGCGACATCGAATTTTTCGAACGGCAAGGCGATGTCATCAAGGTTCGAGGCGGAGCCCGTTCCATGAAGTTTATCACCACTTCCATGGAAGATAACTTCTCAACCCGTTCCAGCGAAAACACGTTTTCCAAGCAAAAGATCGCACAAGCCGCCGCGTGCTTTATCGAAACCGGAAGAAGCATCTTTTTCGATTCCGGTTCCACGGTCATGCAGCTTGCCGGTATGATGCCGAAGATCCGTCTTGCGGTCAATACCACAGATCCCAATCTGGCTTTGGAACTGGTAAAGCAAGACAATATCATGGTCAACTTGGTAGGGGGACTGCTCAGCAGAGATAATCTCTCCTTATCCGGTATTCAGTCCGTCGAATTTATTAATAAGGTAAACATCGACGTGGCCTTTATTTCTCCTTCCGGCTTTTCCTTGAAAAACGGTTTTACAAGCGGTAATTATAACGAAAGTGAACTGAAAAACGCCATTGTAAAAAAAGCCGGTTGTGTCATTATGCTGATCCACTCTTCGAAGATCGGCAAAAGTCTTCCGTACACCTTTGCATCGCTTTCGCAGGTGCAAAAGATCGTGACGGACGAACCCTTGGATGCTGAGATCCTCAGTGCCTGCGACGAGCTTGGCATTGAAGTGATCATCGCAAATAAATAATGGATTATTTTTTGGAGGTGTTGTTATGGCAACAGCAGTCATTATGCCGCGCCAGGGACAGAGCGTAGAAAGTTGCGTGATCACGTCCTGGAGCAAAAAAGTGGGAGATGAAGTCAAAGTCGGTGACATTCTCTTTTCTTACGAAACCGACAAATCATCCTTCGATGAAGAAGCGACCGTAGAAGGTACTCTTCTTGCCATTTTCAGAGAAGAGGGAGAAGACGTCCCTTGCCTTGAAAATGTCTGTGTCATCGGTGCACAAGGTGAAGATTTCGCTCAGTTTGCCCCCAAGGAAGAAAGTTCGGAAGCACCCGCTCCCGCTGCCGAAGAAAAAGTGGCAGAACCCGCTTCCCAAACCGTTGCTGCTCCCGCAGCTGCTTCCACCGCACAGGCAGGCGGAGAAAAGATTTCTCCCAGAGCAAGAGCTTTGGCTGAAAAGACCGACGTCGACCTTTCCAGAGTAGTTCCCACGGGTCCCGATGGAAGAATCATTGAAAGAGATATTCAAGCAGCTCTTGATGCCGGCATTCTGATGGGCACTGCTCCCGCAGCAGAAGCAGCCGTTCCCGAAACTTCGACCGCAGCAGCTCCCGTGGATGCAAACGAATTCGAAGATGTCAAACTTTCCAACGTGAGAAAAGTAATTGCAAAATCGATGCACGCATCGCTTTCCAATTCTGCTCAGCTCACTCTCAACGCATCCTTTGATGCTACCAAGATCATGGCATTCCGCGCTTCCTTGAAAGCAGGCGCTGAAGCCCTCGGTCTTACCAACATCACCTTGAACGACATTGTTCTTTATGCCGTTTCCAAGACCTTGTCTGCTCATAAGGATCTGAACGCACATTATCTGGATGATAAGATCCGCTTCTTCAAGCACGTCAATCTCGGCATTGCAGTTGACACCGAAAGAGGACTTTTGGTTCCCACGCTCTCCTTGGCTGACACCCTCAGCTTGAACGAACTGGCAACCCAGTCCAAAGCGCTGATTTCAGAAGCTCAGAGCGGCAACATCAACCCCGACAAGCTTTCCGGCGCAAGCTTTACCGTTACCAACCTCGGTTCTCTGGGAATTGAAAGCTTTACCCCCGTTATCAATCCTCCCCAGACCGGTATTCTCGGTGTCTGCACCATTACAAACCGCGTTAAGAAAACCGCAAACGGTGACGTGACCTATCCCGCAATGGGACTTTCCCTCACCTTTGATCACAGAGCACTCGACGGTGCACCTGCTGCAAAATTCTTGAAGGATCTTTGCAACAATCTCGAAAACTTCGATCTTTTGCTTGCTAAATAAGGAGGAAACGTAGAATGTATGATCTGATCGTAATCGGCGGTGGCCCTGCAGGTTATAACGCTGCAGAAAGAGCTGCTGAAAAAGGTTTTAAAACCTGTGTTGTAGAAGAAAGAGCCCTTGGTGGTACTTGCTTGAACGAGGGCTGTATCCCCACCAAAACGCTTCTTTACTCTGCTAAAATTTATGACTATTCCAAGCACAGCAAGGATTACGGCGTTGAATTCACCGGTGCTACCATCGACCATGCAAAAATTATCACTCGCAAAAATAAGGTTGTAAAAACCTTGGTTGCCGGTGTCGGTATGAAGATGAAGCACGGCGGCATTGACGTCATTTCCGCTACCGCGAAAATCACCGGTAAAACCGCTGACGGATTTTCCGTTGCAGCAGGGGACCAGACCTTGGAAGGCAAGCGCCTGCTCATCTGCTCCGGTTCCGAAGCAACCCTTCCTCCCATTGACGGCTTGAAGGATTCTCTTGCTAACGGCTTTGCCCTCACCAACCGTGAAATCCTCGATATGAAGGAAGTTCCCGAAACTCTTCTGGTTGTCGGTGGTGGTGTCATCGGTTTGGAAATGGTAAGCTACTTCAACAGCATCGGCAGCCGCGTTGTGGTTCTTGAAATGATGGATCACATCGCAGGCCCCACGGATCGCGAAATCTCCGAAATGCTGAAGAAAGATTACGAGAAACGCGGCGTTGAGTTTATCCTCGGTGCTAAAGTTACCTCCATCAAAGACGGTAAGATCACTTACGAACTCGATGGCAAGGTCAATGAAATCGCCGGTGACAAAGCACTCGTTTCCATCGGAAGAAGAGCCAGAACCGCAGGTCTTGGCTTGGAAGAAATCGGTGTCCTCATGGAAAGAGGCGCAATCGTTACGGATGAATACTGCAAAACCAACGTTCCCGGCGTTTGGGCTGCAGGCGACGTGAACGGCAAGATGATGCTCGCTCACACCGCTTACCGCGAAGGCGAAGTTGCCGTCACCAATATGCTCGGAGGAAACGACCGTGTGGATTACAACTCGATTCCTTCCGTTATCTACACCAATCCCGAAGTGGCAGCCGTCGGTGAAACCACCGAATCTGCAAAAGCTAAGGGCTTGAACGTGGAAATCAGAACCCTTCCTTTGAGATTCAGCGGACGTTACCTTGCTGAAAACGAAGGTGGAAAAGGTATCCTTAAGGTTGTTGTTGACAAGGATCACAACAAGATCATCGGCTTCCATATGATCGGAACCTATGCCTCCGAAATCGTTTACGGAGCTGCTATGATGATCGGAAAAGAAATGCGTCTTTCTGAAATTCAGAAATTCGTGTTCCCGCATCCCACTGTTGGCGAAGTTCTTCGCGAAGCAATTTTTTAATTAGAAAATCATAAAAAGGAGAATATCAATTATGCCTAAGAGTCAATACGTCGATCCCGGTAAAGCATTTGAGTCCGGTGCGATCCATTTTGATGACATCCCCGTTTGTCAGTACAACAAGACCTTGAAGGAAGAACTCAAGATCTATACCAAAGCTGACATGATGCGCATCTATCGCGATATGGCAATTATTCGCGAATTTGAAACAATGCTCAACGAAGTAAAGACCAAGAACGCATACAACGGCGTTGAATACAACAACCCCGGTCCTGCCCACCTTTCCATCGGTCAGGAAGCCAGTGCAGTCGGTGAAGCATACAACCTTGATATCAACGACTTGACCTTCGGTTCTCACAGAAGCCACGGCGAAATCCTGGCAAAAGGTCTTTCTTCCATCGAAAAGCTGGATGAAAAAGAACTGTACGACATCATGAAAGAGTTCCTTGACGGTTCTGTTTTGGCGGTTGTTGAAAAGCATATGAACGCCGGCGGAAACGTAAAGGAAATGGCAATCAACTTCCTGCTTTACGGTGCTCTGGCAGAAGTATTCGCAAGAACCACCGGTTTTAACCGCGGTCTGGGCGGATCGATGCACGCATTCTTCATTCCTTTCGGCATCATGCCCAACAACGCAATCGTAGGTTCTGCTGCTCCCGTTGCCCTCGGTGCTGCTCTGTACAAGAGATGCAACCGCAAAAAGGGTATTGTCGTTGCTAACTTCGGTGACGGCGCTTGCGGTCGCGGACCTGCTTTGGAATCCTTCAACTTTGCATCCATGGACCAGATCACCAAGCTCTGGGACGACGGCAAGGGCGAAGGTATGCCGATCCTCTTCAACGTATTTAACAACCACTACGGTATGGGCGGTCAGACTCGTGGCGAAACCATGGGCTTTGATATGGTTGCAAGACTGGGTGCCGGCTTCAATCCCACTCAGATGCACGCAGAGCGCGTAAACGGTTACGACCCCTTGGCTGTGATCGACGCTGTTACCAGAAAAAAACAGATTTTGATGGAAGGCAAGGGTCCCGCGCTTCTCGACGTGGTAACTTACCGTGTATCCGGTCACTCTCCCTCTGACTCTTCCACCTACAGAACCCCCGAAGAAATCAAAGCTTGGATTGCTGCTGACCCGATCGTAGCTTTCAGAAACAAACTGATTGCCGGCGGCGTAGCAAAACAAGAAGAATTTGATGCCATTCAGGAACAGATTACCAACCGTATGACCGAAGTGATGAAACTTGCGATCAACGATGAACTGTCTCCCCGTATGGATCTGGAAAAGAACCCCGATGCCATTTCCGGTATGATGTTCTCCAACCTCCACAAGCCCACCATGGAAGAGGGTAGAGAGCCCGAGATGCTCGTTCCCAAGGATGAGTGTCCCCGTGTTAAGGAAATCCGCGGCAAGATCCGTACCGCTACCGATGCGAAGGGCAAGCCCGTTTCCAAGATGAAGATGTACAACATCCGCGACGGTCTGGCTGAGCCGATCATCAACAAGTACTACGAGGATCCCACTCTCATTGCCTACGGTGAGGATAACCGTGACTGGGGCGGAGCATTCGGTGTATACAAGAAGATGACTG
>JAZNNH010000082.1:0-10998 GCA_045580105.1 Eubacteriales bacterium
TTTGCCATTTCGTCCAAAAGCTGGGACAGCTGATCCGAAGTCATAATGCTGTCCGTCGGATATGCCTGCGTGACGATGCGGATTTCGTTGAAAATTCCGCTCTCGTTGGTGTTTTGATGTCGTGTGATAAAATCCGCCACGCCCTCTTGTACCGCCTCTTCATCTCGGCAAACGGCCACCAAAACGTCATCCACGTAAAGCCCGCCCGCAGTGCAAATGAAGTCTTGCACGTAGGTGTAAAGCTGATCGGAAATGACCGCTTTTTCGGTCACAGCGGACGTTCTTTGACGGCGGAACGTATAGCGAATTTCATAAGGAAAACGAAAGCTTTCCCCCAAAATCGCCTCCACGTTATCTTCCAATTCGTTGATCGCGCTGTCTATGATGTTTTTATTGTCGACGATCGCAATGACCTTTCCGTCGATCTGGGCGCGCAAAACCACGGGAAAGCTGAGGGTGATCCCAATATAAAGCGCGATCCCCAGCGCAAGCACAGCAATCAGGATATGGGCAAAATGTTCCTGCACGTACCGAATTCTCGAATGGTGGGAACGCTTTTCCCCTTTTCTCCAGAAGTTGGAAAAGAAGGCGAGAAAGGCGTGAAATCTTGTGGCAATCATGGAAAACAGGCGCAAAAGCGGGGCGTGAAGCTCCATGAAATGGCGGGAATTCACGTCTTTTCCGTGTTCCTGAAGGCGCTTTTTTTCTTTTTCGATACTTTTTTCGCTCAAAATGATATAAACCGTATTAAAAAAGCTGTCAAAAACGCCCAAGCCACCGCTGCGGAAAATGCGGTATTGCCGAGAAAAGCTTCGCTTCTTGAACAATTTCTTTTCTTTGACAAACGAGGGGGCTGCGTGGTTTTTTTTTGGTTTGGATGCAGATTTGCCGGGTTCACGGTGCGCAGAATCGATTTTAACCGCCGACTTTTCCTTGTTTTTTTTCAAAAAAATCCCCCTCCTTTCATCGATTATTTTCAACATTTTAACATAATGAAGCAAAAAAATCAAGTCTCGCTCATTTTCCCCTACTCTTCTCTTGATTTTGAGGACGGTTTCGGGTATAATGAGTCATACTTCCTTTACCTGTTTTTTCATATTATCTTCACACAAAATGGGTAAAAATAGCGTTCAACACAAAACGAAAGGATCTGTTATGAAACGAACCCTCTCTCTTTTTCTGACACTCCTATTTGCATTCTTGTTTTGCGGCTGCCAAGATGCGCCCTTAACGGGAGAAAAACTGGGCGGTATCCGAAGCGACGGCAAGGAGATCTATCCCGAAGTATTTCTTCATTTTGACGGGCAATCCGTATCTTTTGATGAATTCCGCTATTACTACCTCAATTATAAAAATATGTATCTGGAAAGCGACGAGGATTATTTTTCGCAAGACGGTGCGCAGGAAGATCTGAAGGACGAAGTCCTGCAATGCCTGTTGGACCAGTGGGCCGTTCGCTTTCTGGCAAAGGAACACAAGGTTAGTTTGAACCGAGAAGAGAAAGAAGCGGTAGAAGCCAGCATCAACGAGGCCATTGCCCAGTTTGGAAGCGAAGACGCATTCCTTTCCGATCTGCACGCATCCTTTATGTCCAAACAATACTATCAATCCATGATGGAATACTCCTCCCTCTATTATAAGCTTTTCAACACCCTCTTTGAAGATGGCGGAAAAGAAGCATATACCGACAAAGAATTTTACGAATTCTACCAAGATCACTATCTGGCGATTCAGCAAATCTTTCTTCCCTTTGGAGAAGGAGAAACCAAAGACAGTTGCCAAAACACCCTCGCGCTTGCCGACTCCATCCGAAAACAAGCGGAAAACGGAAAAGATTTCTGGTCGCTGGTTGAAACGTTCGGAAAAGACGACAATATGCTCAAATACCCCGACGGGTATTATATCACCGAAGGTCAGGCGGAACAGGTGCTGTACGAAAGCGCCAAAAAACTGAAAACAGGCGAGATCAGTCAGCCCGTTGTCGGACAAACCGGTGTGTATCTGATGCGCCGCGTGGAAATGAAACAAGCACGCATGGACGAAAACCGCGACATTGCCCTGTTCGGCTACCGCGATGCGCTCGATGAATGGCATCCGGGCGAATATGACCGTGTTTTCCGCGAATTGTATCGCAAACGGGCAGAACAAATCAAGGTGGAATACAGCCAATTTTGGGATATGGTTTCCACAGAAACCGTTTTCTGATTTTCATTCTCCCGATCCCTTGCACCGAGAACCGCTCTATGCTATAATACTTTTGAGCTATAACCGAAAAAAAGGAGAAGAATATGAAAGCACTCTGGAAACATTACGATAAGTCATACGAAGCTCTGGAACACGATTTCCCCTTGGCATTCCCGTGGAACAGCAAGGAAGAACCCGATCTTCCGCGATACCGTTTGGGCGATGACGGCTATTGGTTTGACCCCGACGCGCCGGAAACGGGAAAAGCCCTGCTCTCCTGCATGGGCGATTTGATGTGTGAACCGCAGATGACAAAGGCCTGCAAATTCGGAAACCGTTACTTTTTCCATCCCCTCTTTCAGTACGTTCGTCCCATTTTAAAGCAGTCTGATTTTTCCGTGGCAAACTTAGAAACCATTTTGGGAGAAAGCACGCCTTACGCAGGACTCTACCATCGCGTCAACCGACAGTTCCACTGCAACGGACCGGAATGTTATCTGGAATCCTTGCGTTATGCCGGATTCGACGCCTTGGTCAACGCCAACAACCACAACTGCGACGCCGGTATCACGGGTCTGTTTGAAACCCTCGATGCGTTGGATCGACATCAGTTCCCCCACACGGGCACCTTCCGTCCGAGCGATTCGGAGCGCGTTCTTTTCGTGAAAATCCGCGGCATTCGCGTTGCCATTCTTTCCTACGCTTGGCGATTCAATTCGCTTGGCGAAGCAAATCTGACCGAAGAGGGCTTCGGTCTGGTTTTGAACCGATTCAGCAAGGAAAAAATCGATCGTGACACCGCCCACGCAAGGAAAATGGGGGCTCAATTTATTCTTTGCTACATTCACTGGGGCAAAGACTACGACTTGGAGCCCAACGACGTTCAGCGCGACATCCTCGAACAAATGCAGGAAGCGGACGTCGACTACATCGTAGGCAGCCACACCCATTGCCTGCAAAAAGCACATATTGCCACCTCAAAATCGGGAAAGAAGATCCCGATGATGTTCTCCATGGGAAATTTTGTCACCAACGAACCCAAGGAGCTTTGCAAACACACCGCCATTCTTCAGCTTTCTCTGACCGAGGAAAACGGAAGCATTTTGGTCGAGGAAAAACTCATTCCTTGTTACGTATTTAACGAATTCGACGGCTCCCGCTTCCCCGTCGTGCCCGCTCACAGCACCTTGAACGGCGGCTTTGCCTGCGAAAAGCTCGACTCGGTCAAAGCATACGTACGCGAACGAGTGGGCGATCTCATTCCGTTTCTTGATCTGGGCGAAACGTCCTTGGAAGAAGTTTGCCGCGCGATGGAGCTCCCCGTTCCCGAAGGTCTTGAAGGCGCGCCCGTTGTTTCTCTGAGTGCCGAGGTCGGTCCCAGCACCCGTGGCGGTCTGTATTTTTCCACCCATCCGGAAGAGCTGTATCCCGCCAAGGGATTGATCCGTCGGCACGTCACCGCCGCCGTCACCGAGACGCCGATCGAGGGCTTACCTTGTATTCTGACCAAAGACGTCAAGAGCGCTTTTGAAAAAGCGTGTCTTGCCATCAAAAAGATCGCACCCACGCCCAAAACCGTACTCGTTGCCGGCATCGAAGGCAAAACCGTGACGTGCGAGTTGATTTCCAAGGTGTTAAAAACCACACTTCGCGTCTACACCCCCGAAGATGACTACCAGTACGATGCAACCCCTTGGCAGAAGATTCATCCGAGCTGCGACGTTCTGGTTTTAGAGCTTCGCCATTCCCACCCGATGGGAGCCGAACGGCTGCTGCGCTTGCACACGCCGGACGTTTTGGTTTTGACACAAGAGGTCGAGCAGCTCGAAGAGCTTCTCCTCGCACTTCCCAAAAACGCAACCGTCTTTTATAACGAAACCTGCCCGGTTCTCGTTCGGGCGATCCGTTCCATCCAAAACGCGAAAAATGAGCTGATCCCGTTCGGTCAAACGATCCTTGACCACCGCCTGCCCTTTGCGCATCAAGCCGCGCTTCCCGATGCCGCACTTGCCGTGGGTCAACATTTCGGGGTTGCAAAAGAAACGGCGAAACAAGCCATTTCGGATCATTCCCCCGCCCTCTTCCCGACCGGAAAAGTTTTCGTTGACGACGTTCATCTGATCCTTGACTTGAACTGCAAAACGAAAGCAAGTCTTGACTCAGCTTTCGCATCGTTTGCTCAAACCTCCGGCAGAGCCGTTTGCATCTTTGGATCCACCTCCGCGGCAACGCAGGAAGAACTGATCCAAATGGCAAAAGGCGCCGGTGCAAAGCAGATCTTCTTCTTGGGCGAAGGAGATGCCGACGGCGCCCGTTTCCTGAACGAACGTGATTTGGAACGCGCTCTTTTGGAGGAACTCAAAGATGGCGACCGCATTCTCTTTTTGGCGGATCGCACGGCCAACCTAAATCTCACCGTTCGCCGCCTGTTCGGCTTGTGTGATGGATTTATGCCCAACTGTGAACATTATATGTTATCGGAAAAATTGGTCTTTTAAACCGATGTTTGAAAACCGTCCCGAAAGCAAAAAGAAGGAGATGCTTCGATGAAGCATCTCCGTTCTTTTTTGTTGTTTTTTATTTGTTAACTGCGGTCTTGAGAGCAGCACCTGCTTTGAAAGCGGGAACTTTGCAAGCGGCAATTTTGATTGCTTTGCCGGTCTGGGGGTTCTTGCCCTGACGAGCAGCGCGCGCGCGCGATTCAAAGGTACCAAAGCCGATCAGCTGAACCTTTTCACCTTTTGCCAAAGCTTCGGTGATAGCGGTAACGGTAGCGTCAATCACGGCACCTGCGTCCTTTTTGGATACGTTTGCAGCAGCGGCAGCAGCTGCGATGAGTTCTGTCTTGTTCATTTTTATTTCCTCCGTAAAATTTATTTTTCACATAAAATAAAATATGCTACCTAATTTTACATCCTTTTTTCATAAAAATCAACAGTTTTCTTAACATTTTGTTCTTTTTTTTGTAATTTTTTACAAATCGATTTTTTTGTGCAAAAAAAATACCGTTTTTGAACAAAGAACCGTTTTCAGCCCTTGCGAATATGCTATAAGCGGAAAATACCAATCTCAATTTTAACAGGAGAAACCTATGTATCAACAATGGCTTGAAACGGCGTTCGGCATCCTCGTTCCCTTTTTCGGAACGGTACTGGGAGCCGCATCCGTGTTCTTTTTTTCAGGGGCTTTGAATCAATCTCTGCAAGCGTCGTTTTTTGGATTTGCCGCCGGTGTCATGCAAGCGGCGGCCATTTGGTCTTTGATTTTACCCGCCATTGATTTCAGCGGCGGCGCCACCCTTCCCGTTTTGGGACTGCTTTGCGGTATGGGCGTTTTTCTTTTAGCAGACGTCCTTTTGTTTCAAAATTCAAAACGCGCATCCTTCACGCACTCATCCAAAATTCTGGCGCTGTCCGTGACCTTGCACAACATCCCCGAGGGGATGGCGGTGGGCGTTGCATTTGCATCCGCCTTGGGTTCTTCAGACCCCTCGTCCCTTACCCCCGCTTTGATCCTTTCCCTTGGCGTTGCCATTCAAAATTTTCCCGAGGGGGCGGTGATTTCCATGCCTCTTGCCGGCGTGGGAGTGAAACGAAAGAAGGCCTTTGCGCTGGGTGCTCTTTCGGGCATTGTGGAACCCATCGGCGCGCTCTTGGCGCTCATTTTAACCCGATTTATCGTTCCCTTGCTCCCGTTTCTTCTCACCTTTGCCGCCGGCGCGATGATGTACGTCATCATTGTGGAGTTGATTCCGGATTTAGCAAAAGAAAAAAAATCGATCAGCGGATACACAAGCTACGCGATCGGATTTTCTCTGATGATGTTTTTGGACGTTGTTTTAGGATAAATTTCTTTTTTCTTATTTTTTATCCGATCTCCCCTTTTGTTTTTTTTCCTTTTCTCTGCCAAGTGAAAAAAACGCAAAACCGAAACAAGGAACAGCACAAAACGGCATTCATATAATGACTGTGAGCATACGCTCACGCCCGAAATTCGGGTGAAACTAATAAGTAAGGGGAACCAATCACTGTGAACGATCAAAGAACGACTCGCTGTAACTGCGAACAGACTCCGCAAACGGCAAACGCTTGCGGCAGCACTTGCGGTACTGCGAGAAACACCGACACTTGCTCCTGCCCTTCAAACACTTGGAGAAGAAGCACCTGCCCCTGTGGTACTGCGAGAAACACCGACGCTTGCTCCTGCACTTCAAACGCGTGGAGAAGAAGCACCTGCCCCTGTGGTACGGCAAGAAGCACGAACTCCTGCCCCTGCGGCTGTGGTACGACAAGAAGCACAAACTCCTGCACCTGCACTTCAAACGCGTGGAGAAGAAACACCGGCTCCTGTGGCTGCAACGGAACCCGAAGCGGCTGCAACACCGACCATTTCCATTCAAGCGCATACACGGATACGACGTGGAAAAGTCGCGATTGCGGCTGTGGGACTGCACAGAACACCCCTCGAACCGGATGCCAAAGCTGCGCGGTCGGTGCAGAGGATGACGGCGCGCTTTCGGGACGCAGTCTTGCCATGGTCTACGCTCCCGGCCAGCAGTTTGAAAACCTTTACGATCCCAGACAAGGTCTTTGCAACGGAACGGTGTTCTGTGAATTAAACAAGCCCTTTTTGGGATGTGGGAGGTAAAAGATGACCGAACAGAGCGCATTGTTGAAGGATCTTCAGGCAGAAGATTTCGCCGTCTATGAATCTGCATTGTATTTAAACGGTCATCCGACCTGCCAAAAAGCACTGCAGTATTACTGCGAACACCGCGCCGCCGCGATGGAATTGAAGGAGTCCTACGAAAAAAACTACGGTCCGCTTTCCATTTACGGCAACCGTGACAACAACTGCTGGCAGTGGGTATCGACCCCATGGCCTTGGGAAAAGGAGGCAAACTGAGTATGTGGGTTTATGACAGAAAACTGCAATACCCTGTAAAAATCAAGAACCCCAACGCGACTTATGCGAAAATCATCATCAGTCAGCTGGGGGGACCCGACGGAGAACTGGCCGCCGCAATGCGATATCTCAACCAGCGTTACACGGCAAAATACAGCGAAATCATCGGCATTTTAAATGACGTGGGTACGGAAGAGCTCGCCCATTTGGAAATGATTGGTGCGATTTTGTATCAATTGACCAAGGGACTGAGTGCGGACGAAATCCGCGCCGCCGGAATGGATCAGTATTTTGTGGATCACACCACGGGTATCTACCCCGCTTCTGCCGCCGGAATCCCGACCGATATGAAATATATCGGTGTCAAGGGTGACCTGATCGCCGATCTGAACGAAGACCTTGCCGCCGAGCAGAAAGCACGCGTGACCTACGACAACATTCTGCGCTTGGTGGACGATCCCGACGTTCGCGATCCCATCAAATATTTAAGAGAACGCGAACTGGTGCATTATCAGAGATTCGGCGATGCCCTGCGCATTGCCACCGACCGCCTGGACGAAAAGAACTTCTACGCTTTCAACCCCGAATTCGACAAGCCCTGCGGTTGTTAAAGGAAAAAAAGAGCCCTTTCGGGCTCTTTTTTGATTTTTGTTTATACGTGGAACCTTTTTTCAAAAAGTTTCCACACCTCCAAAAACGTTTGTAATGGGGAGGGTTTTATGGTATTATGAGAAAAATTAAAAATCAAAAGTTTTGAGGTTTCTATGTATCGGGCGTTTTTACAGCTTTGCAAGATGATAGCACGCGTCTTCCCTTTCACGCCGCTGTTATACGGCTCTCTCGGTCTGGAACGATTGACCGGAGAGAACCTGAATGCGGACGACGTGGACGTTTTGATTCCCACCGAATACGTTTTGGGCGATCGGTGGCTTGATTTCAAGCGCTTTTTAGAACAAAACGGGTTTGTTCTCATTGACGAGCACGAACACACGTTCCGTAAAGACGGGATTTCTTTTTCCTTTGCCTGCGTGGAAGAGCTGGCGTCGTTTGCGGGCGTTTCGCAAGACGATCTTTCCCTTGTCAAGGACGGCGAGGTTTCCTATTATCTACTAAATTTACAGCAGTATTTGGCGGTATACAAAAGGTCGGCCAAAGACGGATATCGCATTCACAAAAAGGAAAAGCGAGACGGCGAAAAAATCGCGCTGATCACAAAACAGTTGAAGCTGAAAGAGAAAGGGCGATGCAGATGGTGCAATCTGAAAAACGAGCGCTATCTCGAATATCACGACAGCGAATGGGGCGTTCCCAATTTCAGTGACCCCTACCTATACGAAATGCTGTTACTGGAATCGTTTCAGGCGGGTTTATCTTGGGAATGTGTCTTGAATAAAAGAGATGCGTTTCGCCAGGCCTACGACGGCTTTGATTTGGAAAAGGTGATCGCTTACGGCAAAGAAAAAACAGAAAAACTCATGCAAAACAAAGGCATCATCAGAAACCGCCGAAAGATCGAAGCGAGCATTCAAAACAGCAAGATTTTCAAGGAAATTGCGGAGGAATTCGGATCGTTTGCCAACTATCTGACAAGCTTTACCAAAGGTAAAACGCTTTATGAAACGGAAAAAACGAGGAACGCCCTATCAGATGCCCTTTCCGAGGATTTGCAAAAAAGAGGAATGCGCTTTGTAGGATCTGTGATCATTTATTCTTTCCTGCAGGCGATCGGGGTCATCCATTCCCACGACAAAGACTGCTTTTTATATCAAAGCGGTGAATGAAAAAAGAGCCCAAACGGGCTCTTTTTGATTTTGCTTGAAACAAAACTCTCCCGCAAAAAAGGGGGCTCTTTTTCCAAAAACAACTTGCGCTTTCTTCGGATTCATGTTATAGTGATTCTGTCATTATATAGATTTCGGAGGAAAATATGCTTACAATCAAAATGACACGTTTTGACCACGTGGCAATGTTTGCGGCAGAAGAATTAAAAAAGTATCTGCGCATGATGATGCCCGGCGCCGGCGACATTGAAATTGTCTACGAGCCGAATGCCAAAGACGGATTCCGCTTGGGTCTTCTGGAAGATTTCAATCTTCCCACCGACGACGTGATCGACGCCGTTTTGGATGACGTGGTTCACATTGATACCGACGAAGAGGGCGGCATTCTTGCCGGCTCCAACCCCAGAAGTATTCTGTTCGCCGTTTACCGCTTTTTGCGCCTGAACGGTTGCCGTTGGCTGTATCCCGGTGTGGACGGAGAACATATTCCCTTGAAAAACATCGCTCCTACCACCTATCACAAAAAGGCAGATCACCGCTTCCGCGGTCACTGCAACGAGGGTGCGGAAAGCCAAGATTGTATGCTCGAAACCATTGATTTCTATGCCAAGCAGGAAATCAACGTTTATATGATCGAGTTTGACAATCCCTACACCTACTACAACTCCTACTACGCACACCGTTTCAACACGAAGAACCGTCCGCCGGAACCCGTTCCCTACGATCAGGTGATGCAGTGGAAGCGTCAGTGCGAGGTGGAAATTGCAAAGCGCGGTCTGCAGTTCCACGATATGGGCCACGGTTGGACTGCCGAACCCTTCGGCATTTCCTCCACGGACGGATGGAAACGCAGCAACGCCGTTCTGACCGAAGAACAGAAGAGCTATTTAGCAGAGCTTGACGGGGTCAGAGATACCTTCCACGGCGTACCGCTGAACACCAATCTTTGCATGTCCAATCCCAAGGTTCGCTCCATTATGGCAGACAGCATTGTGGATTATGCTGAAAAGCACGCAAACGTAACCTATTTGCACGTTTGGCTAGCTGACGGTCACCACAACCACTGCGAATGCGAAGAATGCAAGAAAGCCGTTCCCAGCGATTATTATTTGATGATCATGAACGAGCTGGATGAAAAGCTCGCCGCAAAAGGCCTTGCTACCAGAATCGTATTCATCGCTTATTTCGACACGCTCTTCCCGCCGGAAGAAGTAAAGATTGCAAATCCCCGGCGCTTCTCCCTCTTGTACGCACCCATCACCCGTTCTTACTGCGCAAGCATCAACGAAAACAGCGTCACGCCGACCGCCCCCAAATACGTTCGCAACCAATGGGAACTTCCCAAGAGCGCAGAGGAGAACCTGTCGTACTTGAAAGCTTGGCAGGAGAATTGGAACGGTCCCTGCTTCTCCTACGAATATCACTTCTGGAAGCATCAGTACAAGGATCCCAGCGGACTTTATATTGCCAAGCGCGTATATGAAGACATTCGCGGCTTGCAGTACATGGGTCTGGACGGCTTTGTGGAAGACGGATCTCAAAGAAGCTTCTTCCCCAACGGCTTTGCCATTTACGTTTATGCAGAAACCCTTCTCAACCGCGACGTAAAGTGGGAAGATCTGGTTGAGGACTACTTCTCTCACGTTTACGGAAAAGATTGGAAAGAAGTATACGCTTGCCTGCAAAAGGTCAGCACCGCATTTGACTTTGCATTTATGTCCGGCGAAGCCACCCGCGACGCTTCCGTTTCCAACTTCTTTGATCCCGAAAGAGTCACCCGCTTCGACGACATCAGAGAATACGGACAAGCACTGCGCGCATTGGCAAGCAAGCACATGGAAATGCCCACGCGGCCGCAGACCGTTTCCTGGCGGCTTTTGAATCTTTCGACGGAATTCTTCGAAGGCATTGCCGCCTTTATGAAAGAACGCTGTGTCGGTCACGATGAGCTGGCCTTGAAGCTGGAAAACGATTTCTTGGCAAGCTTCGGAAAGCACGAACAGGCCATCGAGCGCTACTACGACCAATGCAATGCCGCAAAATCCCTGCATGCCATCGTCAGAAAGCCGAGAGTGGTCGTGCTCCAGCCCGGAACGGAAACCTAATGAAAAACAAAAAAGAAAAGACG
>JAZNNH010000083.1:0-4951 GCA_045580105.1 Eubacteriales bacterium
GATTCTTTTGCGTAATCCATTTTTCTCCTCCTGATTTTTTACAAGATTGTTTCCTCTAAAACCAAATTTATCATATCACAAAGCGAATGAATTTACAACATATAAAATTTTGTGTTTTTTGTAAATCCTTAAATATTTTAAGCATTCATTCAATATGGCTTTTAATTTAAAACCATCAAAAAGCAAAAACGACTCCAAAATATGGCAAACGAACTTCCGATTTGTAATTTACAATTCAAAAAAACTATGCTATAATAGAAAAGATGACAGAATACACCTTAAACTTGAAATTTGAACGAAAAAGGAGCCAATGAAATGGATCAAAAAGTCGTTGTCATAACCGGAGCAGGCGGCGTGCTTTGTTCCGAATTTGCAAAAGTTCTTGCAAAACTCGGACACCGCGTTGCTCTCTTAGATCTCAATTTTGAGGCAGCTGAAGCGTATGCTTCCGAAATTCGAAGCGAGGGTGGAGACGCCCGTGCATACGCTTGTAACGTACTGAAGAAAGATTCGCTGGAAGAAGTTCACAAAGCTGTTTTGAACGATTTGGGAAAATGTGATATTCTGATCAACGGAGCAGGCGGAAACAACCCCAGAGGAACCACCGATCACGAAACCTACGAACCCGGTGATGAAACACGGGAAGACATCAAAACCTTTTTCAATCTCGACCCTGACGGAGTCGGCTTTGTTTTCAATTTAAACTTCTTGGGCACCTTGCTTCCCACACAGGTGTTCGTACCCGATATGATCGGCAGAGACGGCTGCAGCATTCTCAACGTTTCTTCGATGAATGCATTTTCTCCCTTGACCAAAATTCCCGCATACAGCGGTGCAAAAGCTGCCATTTCCAACTTCACGCAGTGGCTTGCCGTTCACTTTGCCCCTGCCGGCATCCGCGTGAACGCCATTGCTCCCGGATTTTTCGTCACGCACCAAAACCGCGCTCTGCTTTACAACGACGACGGCACGCCCACGGCACGCACCCGCAAGATTCTCGCCGCAACCCCGATGAAGCGTTTCGGGGAATCGGAAGAGCTCAACGGCGCGCTCACCTTCCTCTTGGATCCCGAAAAAGCAAGCTTTATTACCGGTGTTGTTCTTCCGGTAGACGGCGGCTTTTCCGCTTATTCCGGCGTATAAACAAACAGAAAAAGAAAAACATCCTTGCAAAAGCAAGGATGTTTTTTTATCGACTTTCCTCTTCCTGCACTCGTTTCATTTTCTGCCAAGAAAAGAAGCCGTGCAGATCGTTGATCAAAAAGACCGCAAAGCAAACCAAAACGGGAATTGCCGTCGGGTCTTTTGCGCAGGCGATCCCCCAAAGGATCACGAGAACCACGTCGTTGGCGGCATACGCCATCGCATACCAAGGACTGCGCTGAAAGGAGAGCGCGGACGCCAAAAAACTCGTTGCCACAGAAAGGGTGGAAACCAAAAGCTCGGCGGTGTGAAGCCATTTGAGAAGAAAATAGAAGATCAGAGTGACCAAAGCCGTGAGGGCAAAGCTGATCAAAGAGTGTTTTTTGGTCAAGGACGCCACCGCAATCTGCGCCGTATCACGCCAAGGATGGCGAAGCCAAGACACGATATTAAAAATGACGGCGGGAAGCGACATACCAAGATAGGTCAGCATTTCTCCGTAATAGCGAAAGAAAAAGGATAGGATGCCGTAAAACAGACAGAAAATAAGCATTAAAAACTGTCCGAGGACAGCCCCTTTTGCCACAAAGATCAAAGCCGTCACACCGATCAGCGACCCGATCATCGAAAAGACGCCGGATTGCGGAAAGACAACATAAGAAAGAACAACCAAAGAAACGGACAAGCCCCAGATCAGCCAATCCAAAGGCAAAAATTCCGGAATGATTTTTTTCATAGCGACTCCAAATGGAAAAAGATTACGCCGCGTCGGGAACTTTCAAAAAGCTGTGTACCGCATAAACCGTTTGTTCCCCGTATTGCAGACGATCCCATCCCCGATCTCCCAGCCCGGTGCGAATCAAAATCTCACCGTGCACAAGTTTGCCGACAATTTCCGCATCCTCGGAGGGAGCGGCGCGAAGATTGACCTCTTCTTTTGCGGTCACCTCTTCCCGCACCGATTGAAAGCTGTGCGGCGCGGCTTCCCCGCCCGAATCCTTGCCAAGCTCAGTGGAAAGGTAGGAATAAATGGCATAGACGCTTCTTCCGTTTAGCTCCAGCCGTGCCCAGCCAAGATTGCTTTTGCCGGTGCAAAGAAGCCACTGTCCCTGTTCCAATTGACCTAAAATCTCGCTTTCGGTCGAGGGGGCAGAGCGAAGATTGACGACCTGTTTTGCGGTCATCTGTTGCGAAAGAAGAGAAAAGGTTTGATTTTCAAATTCTTCATATAGGGTCACTTCCCCACCGCTCTGCGAAGCATCCTTTGCATGGGTAAAGCTTGCGGAAAAATAGGCAAAGTTTCGATCCACGTTTCCTTTGATGCCCGAAACAGAGCCCCGATCCGTGTACTGCCACATGGCATATCGCCTCGTGCTGGGAGGATAGGTCGCATCGGGAGGAACGGAATCGGTGTATCGAGCGACCCAAACGGGAAACGCGTTCAAGATCCGATCGGCTTGCCAAAGTGTGGGATTTTCAAATTCCAACAGTGGCGCATACAGCATCGCTTCGTAGCCGGCCTCTCGGATGACCTCAAGGAAAACGAGCGCCAAATCCGTGCGTGCCGACGCGCAAATTTCTTCTTTTCCGTTTCCCATTTCCCAATCCAATACCACGGGATAAGAAATGGCAAAGCCGGCAATTTGCGACAGCACCCAATCCGCTTCCGCTTTTGCCTCTTGGCTTGTTTCGGCACCGGAAAAGACGTAAACGCCGGCAAGAACCCCGTTCTTTTCGGCTTGCTGGAGATTGTAAACAGCATATTCGTCCACTTCCATCTGTCCGCACTCTCCAACGGAGCCGAGACGGATCATCGCAAAGTCAACTCCTGATGCCTTTACCGCTGCCCAATCGATCTTCCCCTGCCATTTGGAAACGTCAATGCCGTGTGCGAGAACTTCGGGAAGCGAAAACGGCTCTTGCGTTTCTTTCGTTTCCATCGGAACGGAAGACGTCGCGTTGTCCTGCGTTGTTTTCAAAAGCAAGGTTTCCTTCGGCTCGGAAGAATCCGTCGGGGTAGACGATGCCGGTACGTTGGAGGGCGAAAGCAAAAGATGTCCCAAGCCCACAGCAATCACAAGAAACACAACAGAAAAAAGAACAAGCAAAACCGTTCTTTTTTTGCGATCGGACCAAAGGGAACACAAAAACTGTTTCATGGTTCAAAACCCATTTCTTTTCGTATTTTTTCTATTTTATCAACAATTATTTTTCGTGTCAATAACACGGTAAAAATCTACTGTTTTCCTTGCCAAAGCATCCGATTTTTGCCAAGCAAAAAGAGGCCGAAAGGCCTCTTTTTCATTTCTTTGTGACCATATATTTTTTCAAAAGACGCTCCGGTTTGTAGCTCTCTTTGGAATAGCGCAAGCCGGGATCTCCCACGTCCTCTTCCCGATTGACGTAAAGCACTTTTTCAGTGGCATAGTGGGAAACGAATTCAGAAACCATCACCTGATAAGCGCCACGTACATTTCGATCCGCTTTTTCGATGTGCACGAACAAAGTATCCCCTACCACCTCGCCGAAGGAAAAAGCAACGATCTGCCCTTCTGCCACGATCATGCCGCCCAAAAAGCCGTACAAATCGGGATGATCCAAAACCTCCCAAACCGCTTCTTTTTCGGGTTTGTAGTAATCGGATTCTTTTTCAATGCTTTCGGACATGCGCAAAAAGAATTCCTTGACCTTCGGGATTTCTTCCGACCCGATCGGCTGAAAATGCCAATCCGTATGATTTTTCAAGAAAAAATTCAGATGATTTCTCTGTCCGGAAAGCTTTTTTCCGGGAAAACCGTTCATTTTCTCTGCCAGATATAAATAGTCGAACCAGTCGCGATTTTCCGTGGCAATCATCTCCGGATGCCGCGCCAGAATTTTTTCCTTTTCTTCTTCCGATACACTGCAAAAGACAAGCTCGCTTCCCGTTTTTGCACAGTGCGCTTCCAGTAGATCCATTCCCTTATCAAAATCACCAAGCGGCACCGTGAACGCGCGTTTTCCCGTTTCCAGCTCGCTGGACAAAAACAAGCATCCGTTCCCCTCGGCCACCTGCGTGGAAAAGCAATTTCTCCACATAAACGCACCGCCGAGCGTGCGGTCGCAAAGCCGACTGTCACAATGCGAAAAATATTCTTTCAACACCGGAACCATTTCCGCTGTTAAGGGCTCAAAATCGATCATAAAAACTCCATTGTTTCTTTTTTCTCACTACCGCCCATTTTATCACAAAAAAAGAGCTTTTACAATGCCAATCTTAGCAAGAAAAGAATACTCCGATTTTGCCGCAAATCTTGACAAAACTTCCAATCCTTGGTAAAATATTGCAGGAAGATGTCGAAAGGAGAATGGAATGAAAAAGACTTTCAGCATTCGTAAAATTGATAATTTGGGTCGTATTGTCATTCCGATGGATATTCGAAAAGCGTTGGAAATCAAAGATTGGGATGAACTTTGCATCCGTCTGGAAGAGGACCTCATCTGCATCACCAAAGCATACCAGTCCTGCACGTTTTGCTGCGCCCAAGAAAACCTTGTTCCCTTCCAAAACAAATTCATTTGCAAGGATTGCCTTGCCAAGCTAAAAAACCACTAACCGGAATATTTTCCCCCTTTGCACATATCCTATTTTTGTCCTCAAAACAAAACTTCGCACTCCCCCACCGAGATGTGGCGCAGCCGGGGACGTTTGCGAGCGCCGCCGATGGCGGATACAGCGAACAAAAAGGAGTGGCAGCGGTCGAAATTTTGCGAAGCGAATAGCGAGCAAAAAATTTCGGGCACCGCAACAGGAAGCGCAGCGGATCGT
>JAZNNH010000084.1:0-17548 GCA_045580105.1 Eubacteriales bacterium
GGGATGTTTGCGGCAATTACTGCGGCTTTTTCTTAACCGCCGTGACCGCGCCCGCGGTCTTCACCATGCCCGGAAGACGGCGCGTGCTTCGCTTTGTTGCGGAGGATGAAGCCGGCGAGCGCGTCAATATCTTATACATCAATCAGCCCTATTTAAAACACACGATCCAAAAGGGCGACAGTGCTTATTATTTCGGGATCTTACAGCAAAAAGCAAATCAGTTTTATCTCTTCTCTCCGGAGAAGAAGCAAGATGCCCCCGATCCCGACCGCTTGTATCCCGTTTATTCCACCGCCGGCGGCATTTCTTCCCATCAGCTGGAGACCTTCATTTCCTCCTGCCTTGTCCCCTGCCTTCCGCAGATCCGGGAAACACTTCCCGAAGCAATCCTGCGAAAATTCGGCTTGATGCCGCGTGCACGTGCCATCTTCACGCTCCACGCGCCCGAAAGTGAGGCGGCGCTGTGTCGCGCAAAAAAACGGATTGCCTTTGAGGGGCTGTTTGATTTCAGCGTCAAGGCAGTTCTGTTTTCCAAACAGCAAAAAAAGCAAACGGTCCACCCGTTTTCCCCCATGGACTTTACTCCGTTTTTGGGTCGCCTTCCTTTCGCGCTTACCGATGCACAAAAAAGGGTTCTTTCGGAAATCGAGCAGGACCTTGTCGGAACCGATCCGATCCATCCCATGAACCGCTTGATTCAAGGCGACGTGGGAAGCGGAAAAACCGTGATTGCCGCCGCCGCGGCGTATCTTGCGGCAAAAAATCACAAGAGCACGCTTGTGATGGCACCGACGGAAATCCTCGCGCAGCAGCACTACAAGAACTTTCAAACACTCTTTGACAAAACCGGGATTCCCGTTTTTCTTTTGACCGGTTCCACGACAAAAAAAGAACGCGCCCGGATTTTGGAAACGACGGCAACCGACACCCCGTATATTTTGGTCGGCACGCACGCGCTGACCCAAGACAGCAACGAATGTGCCAACGTTGCCCTTTCCATTACCGACGAACAGCACCGATTCGGGGTTCGTCAGCGCAATCTCTTGGGCAAAAAAGGCGGCTCGGTTCACTCCCTTGTAATGAGCGCCACACCCATTCCCCGAAGTCTTGCCATGTTCTTATACGCCAAGGGAAGCATTTCCGTCATTGACCAGCTTCCGCCCGGCAGAAAACCGATCAAAACCCTTTACGTAGGAGAAGATAAACAAGCACGGGTCTACAAGTTCTTAAGCGAACGCGTCGCTTTGGGAGAACAGGCCTACATCGTCTGTCCCTTGATCGAAGACGAAGACGGCACCGGTACCCAGCGCTCGGCAAAAGAAGAATTTTTGACCATTCAAAAGGCACTGCCGAACATCTCCTGCGACCTGCTTCACGGCAAAATGAAGCCGCAGGAAAAGAACCTTGTGATGGAGCGATTTAAAAGCAAACAGACCTCAATCTTGGTTTCCACCACGGTCATTGAAGTGGGCGTTGACGTTCCCAGTGCAACCGTTATGGTCATTCGCAACGCAGAACGCTTCGGTCTTTCCCAACTGCATCAATTGCGTGGCAGAGTCGGCAGAGGCGGCGATGCGTCTTGGTGCATTCTCATCTCGTCCCACTCCGGCAAGAGCGCAAGAGAGCGCCTCAAAAAACTTTGTGATTGCCACGACGGATTTGAACTTGCAAAATACGACCTCAAAACACGCGGCCCCGGCGAATTTTTCGGCACCCAGCAATCGGGCTTCGGCGGATTGGATCTGACGAGCGCCCTCTCGATGGAGCTGATCCGTGACGCAACGCTGGCGGCGGAAGAATTCATCCAAACGGCAACGCCGGATGCCATCGCTCCCTTTGAGAGCGGCATCCGTTTCAATTAACAAAAGGAGAACACAACTATGCTTTCCACCTTTCTCGAGCAACTCGGTACCTTTTTTGCCAACAGCGGAATCAAAATTTTAACTTCTTTGGTTCTTTTGGTGCTTTGTTGGAAACTGATCGGATTTTTAATCAAAATGATCCAAAAAAACAAGGTCTTTTCCAAAATCGATTCGGGTGCAAAGAATTTTATCCTCACCCTGTTGTCCATTGTCCTGAAAGTGGTTTTGGTTTTGACCGTTGCTGCAAACTTGGGCGTTCCCATGACCAACGTTGCCGCCATTTTGGCTTCCTGCGGTCTGGCGATCGGTCTTGCCCTCCAAGGCAGTCTTTCCAATTTTGCCGGCGGCATTATGATTCTGATCTTTTCTCCGTTCCGCGCCGGTGACTATATCGAATCGAACGGAAAAGAAGGAACGGTGAAACTGATTTCCCTGCTTTCTACCACCATCACCACACCCGACAACAAGGACATCATCATTCCGAACGGAACTCTGATCAACTCCGTGATCACCAATTTTTCCGCAGAACCGAATCGCCGCGTCGATTTAGACTTTTCCGTGTCCTACGGAACGGATCCCGAACGCGTCAAAAAAGTTCTTTTGCTTTTGGCAGATCAGCACGACTTGGTGTTAAAAGACCCCGCTCCCTTTGCAAGACTGACGAAAAACGCAGATTCGGCTCTTGTTTTCACCTTGCGCGTGTGGTGTAAAAAAGAAGATTTTTGGACGGTTCGTCTGGATCTTCTCGAACAGGTCAACGCTGCCTTTGAAAAACTCGATATTTCCATTCCCTATCCGCAGATGGACGTTCACATGCATTCGTAAAAGCCGAATTGCCACCAATAAAAAGAAAAAACCGACAATTCAAAACTTGTCGGTTTTTTCTGGCAGGGATGGCGAGATTTGAACTCACGAGTGCCAGAGTCAAAGTCTGGTGCCTTAACCGCTTGGCTACATCCCTATGAACCTCGTTATTATATAAGATTTTCCCCCGTTTGTCAACTGATTTATCAAAAGTAGCAAAAAAATTCTCTCTTGTTTTTTCTTCTTGACTTTTTATTTTTTTCATAGTATAATGAAAAAAATTTGAGGGAGTAGCAGGCGGCTTTGCCGTGACAAGTCAACATATTGGCATTTTGCCTGGCTTGTTTTTAATTGCGAGACTCATGTATGGCATCGCTATACATGGAGTCTATTTTTTTGCGCTTCTTCCCCGAAAAAGGAGATTTTGTATGGACTTCTTATTCTTTACCACCAATGCCCTTTTGGGTGCCGGTCTTGCGATGGATGCATTTTCCGTTTCCCTTGCCAACGGCTTGACGGAACCGAAAATGAAGCTTCACAAAACGGTTTCGATCGCGCTTTTGTTCGCCCTCTTTCAAGCGGCAATGCCTCTGATCGGTTGGCTTTGCGTTCACACCTTTGTTGAGCATTTTAAGACCTTTGAGCCCGTGATCCCGTGGATCGCTTTAGCGCTTCTCCTTTTCATCGGCGGAAAAATGCTGTTGGACGGTTTGCACCCTTGCGAAGAAGGCGACGTTTGCTGTATCGAAAAGAAAAAGATCGGCATCGGTACGCTTTTGGTACAAGGCGTTGCCACTTCCATCGACGCCCTTTCCGTTGGCTTTACCATTGCCGAATACGATCTTTCCAAGGCGCTGGTTGCCGTTTCCATCATCGCCGTTGTCACCTTTGCCATTTGCCTTGGCGGTGTGTTCCTCGGCAAGCGCTTCGGCACCAAGCTTTCCGAAAAAGCGGCAATTTTGGGCGGTGTCATTCTGATTCTCATCGGACTTGAAATTTTCATTTCTTCTTTCTTTTAAGCTTTTCTTATGACCTCGAATTTCCGAGGTCATAGTTTTATTGAAAAAAGCAAAGCTTTACTCTCCCGACGGTTGATTTCTCCCCAACTCAACCAACGGTTCGTGTTATTTTCATTCCCGCTGTCGTATCATAAAGGTGCAAAGGAGGAAAGTATGAATCAAATCAAAATCGGAGCATTCATTGCCGCGCGCAGAAAAATGACAAACTTAACCCAAGCAAAGCTTGCGGAAAAACTCAACATCACCGATCGAGCCGTATCCAAATGGGAAACCGGCAAAGCCCTTCCCGATTCCTCCATTATGCTCGAATTGTGTGAAATTTTAAGGATTACGGTCAACGATTTATTATGTGGGGAGGTTGTTACGATGGATCATTACAACAAAGAATTGGAAAAAAATTTACTTGAAATGCTAAAGCAAAAGGAAGAAAGCGACAAAAAGTTGCTTCGAACGGAAATCGTTTTATGTCTTGCTACCGGAATCCCGTGCCTTGTTATGATGGCGATTGCCGCCACACCCTCGATTCCAATGGCAGACTGGCTGAGAATCGCTTTGATTTTGATCGGGCTCATCCCTTTTCTTGCCGCCGGCATTTACGCAATTAAAATTGAGCAGATCGCAGGATATTACAAATGTAAAAAATGCGGGCATCGCCACGTTCCCACTTACAAAAGTGTTTTCTTGGCACCCCACGTGAATCGGACAAGATTCATGCGCTGCCCGAACTGCGGCAAATTTTCTTGGCAGAAAAAAGTGATCAGCAAAGAATAAAATACGATCCCGAACTTGTCGTATCGAAAAAGATAAATACACCCCCGAAACCGTTTGGTTTCGGGGGTTTTGAATGTTCTTGAAAGATAACAGATTATCTCTTTGAGAACTGGGAAGCGCGACGTGCGGCTTTGAGACCGTACTTCTTTCTTTCCTTCATTCTCGGGTCACGGGTCAGGAAGCCGGCCTTCTTGAGGGTGGGACGGAAGGTTTCAGCGTCTGCCTGAAGAAGAGCTCTGGAAATGCCGTGACGGATTGCGCCTGCCTGACCGGATACACCGCCGCCGGTGACGTTGCAGACAACGTCAAATTTGCCTACGTTGCCGGTCAATTCGAGGGGCTGACGAACGATCAGTTTGAGGGTATCAAGACCGAAATAGTCATCGATATCTCTCTTGTTGATGGTGATTGCGCCGGTACCGGGGTAAATACGAACACGGGCGATGGATTTTTTTCTTCTGCCGGTGCCGTAGAAATAAGGTTTCGCACTCGTATAATTCATGGTATTCTTCCTTTCTTCTTAATTAGAACTCAAAGCTCTGGGGCTGCTGAGCAGCGTGCTGATGAGCTTCGCCGGCATAGACTTTCAAACGAGTCAAGCTCTTTCTGCCGATGGTGTTCTTAGGAAGCATTCCCTTAACAGCAAGGAAAATTGCCTTTTCGGGATTCTTGGACATCAGTTCACGATAACCGATTTCCTTGAGACCACCGATGTAACCGGTGTGATATCTGTATTTTTTCTGGTCCAGCTTTTTGCCGGTGAGAATTGCCTTATCCGCATTGATCACGATGACGTACTCGCCACAGTCAACGTGGGGAGTGAACTCAGGACGGTTTTTACCACGGAGAATGGAAGCAGCAGCGGCTGCAACTTTTCCGAGAGGTTTGCCCTGTGCGTCGAGAACATACCATTTGCGTTCAATGGTTTCGGCTTTTGCCATAAAAGTTGACATTGCATTTCCTCCGAAATTCTTAATTTACCTTGCTATTATATCCCCCAAGACCCCCTTTGTCAACACTTTTTCAAGAAAAAAACAAAAAAGTATATTTTTTGCTCTCGTTTTCTCCCGTTTTCTCTTAAATGCTCATTTTTTCTCATTTGCTGTTACATATTATTTACAAACAAAAACCGGAGAATGTTGGTTCTCCGGTCGCATTTTATTTCGTCCACTCCATACAGACCCATTCGTCCGAGGCATAGGTTTTCCGATAGGTAAAACCGGCGGCAAGAAGCGTTTCTTTGACTTCCGCTTCCCTGCTCTCGAGAATGCCGGAAGCCAAGAGCGTTCCGCCCGGTTTCAAGGCGGCAAGCAAAAGCGGTGCCATCTCTTTGATGATCTGCGCCACGATATTGGCTAAAATCAGATCAAAATCAGCACCCATTTCGGAAAGCTTGTCCGGTTCGGTCAGAATGTTTCCGCAAATCAGATTGACGTTCTCGGGGTCGATTCCGTTCTTTTTAAAATTCTCACGCGCGGTACGAACCGCCGCTTCGTCGATATCGACGGCAACAAGCTCCCCTGCGCCGAGTTTTTTCGCACCGATGGCAAGGATTCCCGAACCGCATCCCATATCAAGCACGCGAGAGTCGGGACGAATCACCTGTTCGAGCGACTCCAAGCAAAGACGCGTGGTGGCGTGGGTTCCGCTTCCGAATGCAGCCGCGGGGTCGATCTCAATGATCTGCCTTCCGCTCGTTTGTTCCTCCGGCACCTCTTCCCAAGACGGCTTGATAAACAAGCGCTCTCCCACGGGGAACGGATAGAAGTACTGTTTCCAGCGCGTATCCCAATCACTGTTTTCCACGAGCGTGATCGAGCCGGTCACGTCGTCCCAGCCGAGGTTTTTCGTCACACCGAGAACAAATGCCAAAATCTCTTCCGCTCTTGCCCGATCTTCCTTTTCTAAATAAAACTTGATTTTGGGAGATTCGGACTGCTTTTCGAGTAGCTCGTCCTCGATATAATCGCAGAACATCGCTCCGGCGTTTTCCAAAAGGTCGGAAAGGTCGCACACCTCGAAGGTGTCATACCCGCCTGCAACAAGAAAGGTCGATACAAGATCGACCTTTTCTTGCGGAACTTGAAAACAAAGTTCAATGTAATCCATGATTAAAATACGTACTTTTCCAGATCCTTGGGAAGATCAGCTTGATCAATGGAAGACGTGGTGGTGCACTGCACTTCGTATTTCTGGCAGAGCTGATCGAGTTTCGCAATAAAGGCAACCCAAGCAGCCGTATCATCACCGCAGATCTTCAGAGAAGAATCGATGAACAGATCCTTTACGTCATAGTTGGTTGCGAGAATGCCGCATACCAAGCCGTAAAGCTCCTGCGCGTTGGTAACAGCATAGGCCTCGGTATCCACCAAGCGAACCTTATGATTTACGTCAAAAATAAGTTTATTGGACTTTTCAACACAAACAACGTTTCCGGGGGAAACCTCAACTGCTTTATTTGCCAACTCGATGAGTTGTTTGGTCTTGCCGCTGCCCTTTAAACCGATAATCAATTTTAACATATAAAAACCAATCCTTTCCAGATTCTCAGAATCTGTTTTCTTGGTAATATATTACCATATTTTGAACAAATTTGCAATAGTCTTTCCGTAAAAATGATGATTTTAGTGAAAAACTACAAGCCGAAAAGTGCTTTCTTGTCAATTTGTATATCCGGGCTTGCCCAAAAGGCGGAACATATTCTTTTTATAGGCCTCTACGCCGGGCTGATTGAAGGGATCGACCTTCAGAATATAGCCGCTGATGGCGCACGCCAATTCAAAGAAGTATACCATATAACCGAAGTTCGCCTCGTCGGCTTTCTCCATCGCAAGAACCAGCGTGGGAACACCGCCGTCCTGATGCGCAAGCGCGGTGCCGCGGAACGCGTTTTTGTTGACAAAATCCATGTTTTTGCCTTCCAAATAACCCAAACCGTCCATATTGCTTTCTGCTTTGGGGATGGCAAAATCAACTTTAGGCGTGGTGATCTCCAGAACGGTTTCGAACATGGTGCGCTCGCCCTCCTGCACGTACTGACCCAAAGAGTGCAGGTCGCGGGAATAGATGGCGGATACGGGGAAAATGCCCTTTCCGTCTTTGCCCTCGGATTCGCCGTAGAGCTGCTTGAGCCATTCGCCCATCAATTCCATCGCGGGAGTATAGGAAGCGTACATTTCAAACTTTTTGCCTTTACGATAGAACAAATTACGCAAAAGAGCGTACTGCATACAGATATTCTTTTGGATGTCTTTGGTATCGAATTCGTCTTTGGCTTCTTTCGCGCCTGCCATAATGGCATCGATGTCCGCACCGCTGACAGCGATGGGAAGCAGACCCACTGCGGTCAGAACCGAGTATCTGCCGCCGATGTTTCCGGGCACGGCAAAGCTCTCATAGCCGCGCTCAACTGCAAATTCCTTGAGCGTGCCGGGCTTAACCGTTTGATCGGTCGTGACGAAAATTCTTCGTTTTGCTTCGTCTTTTCCGTATTTGGTTTCAATCCACTCACGGAACACGCGGAAAGCGATCGCAGGTTCGGTGGTGGTACCGGATTTGGAAATGACGTTAATGCAAACGTCTTTTCCTTCGCAGATCTTCAAAAGATCTGCCAAATAGTCGCCGTCAACACAAGTGCCGGCAAAATAAATTTGGGGTCCGTCTTGACGGACGGAATTGTGGAAATTACCCTGTAAAAATTCGATCGCAGCGCGGGCGCCAAGATACGATCCGCCGATGCCGATCACGATAAACACGTCGCACATCTTCCGAATACGAGCGGCACATTCCTTGATTCTGGCAAATTCCTCTTTGTCATAATCATCGGGCAGAGAATACCATCCCAAGGGGGCGGCTGCATTTGCATAGGTTTCTTTTACGGTTTCGATTGCTTTTTTTGCTTCGGGGATGAGTGCTTCGTATTCCGCATCGGTAAAGAAGGGCTTGGAAAACTCAGTGCATAACTTCATTGCCATAAAAGTAACTCCTTTGTTTTTATCTGCGTTGCTTATAATATACACCAATTCGATCAAAAACACAAGTTAAATCAAAGAATTTTTTCTGGAAACCCCCACAAAATATTGACAGGTATATCTTTCTATGCTACAATGAAACTGTACCAAATGATACAGTTTTGAGGTGTTCATGGTAGAAAAAGATTGGAACGTCATCGCCGCCTCTGCCTTGTTTTGCGGTTGTGACAAAGCACATTTGCCCCGACTTTTGGAAGAGGCAGGTGGCTACCAAAGTGATTTTGAACCGCAAGAGGTTATCCCGTTTCTGCAGGAAGGTCACGGAAGAGTGGGCATTGTTTTGCGCGGAAAGGTGCGCGTGTTTTCCTCTGAGGACAAACAAACGCTCCTGAATTGCTTGGAGCCGGGTGCGATGTTAGGCGTTTCCTCGCTTTACACCGCAAACGGGGCAGCGGACACCTTTATGACCGCCGCCGTGGCGACCCGCATTCTCTTTTTTGACGAAACGATGCTCGATCCGATTTGGGAGAACCCCGTCACGCGAAAAAATTTGATTTTCTTTTTATCGGGAAGGATTCGCTTTTTGACCGAAAAGATCGCATCGTTCACCTCCCCCGATACAGAAACCAAGCTTGCCCGATATTTAAAAAAGAATATGGACGAAAACGCCGTTGTTTCCGGTTTCCGTTCCTACTGCGAATTGGCAAAGACCTTACATTTAGGGCGCGCCAGTCTTTACCGAGCACTGGATAAAATGGAAGAGAGCGGCTTCATCCGGCGGCAAGGAAAAACCATTTGTATTTTAAATCCCGACAAAATCGGTTGATTTTAAAGAAAAGAAAGAAGGTAAACTCATGAAAAA
This sequence comes from Eubacteriales bacterium, assembly GCA_045580105.1. Taxonomy (GTDB): domain Bacteria; phylum Bacillota; class Clostridia; order Oscillospirales; family SIG627; genus RGIG5579. The sequence continues at coordinate 9,290 of JAZNNH010000084.1, forward strand.
ACTATTCGCACTCCTGATCACTCTCTCGCTTCTTTGCTCTCTTTGTGCTTGCGCGGTCACGCCGACCCCCGGAACCGACGCCGGAACAAAGAAAACCGAAGAAGGAACCAATACGTTCGATACGACCGATAAAACCGAAGAAGAAACGCTCGAAGACGTATCGATCCGCATTATGGCAATGACCGGTCCGACCGGTATGGGGCTTTCTTCTTTGATGCACAACGACAAAGCAGAAGAAGGAAACCTTGCCGATTACGAGGTGGAGCTGGTCAGCGCACCCGATCAGATCGTTCCTGCCATCGTCAACAAAACCTGCGATATTGCCGCAGTTCCGATTAACCTTGCTTCCACCCTTTACGCCAAGACCAAAGGCGGCGTTCAGGTGCTTTGCGCCAACACCCTCGGTGTTCTTTATATGGTAGAAAAGGGTGACAGCATCAAAGCGGTTACCGATCTGAAAGGCAAAACCATTTACGCCCCCAACCCCGGTTCCACTCCGGAATATATTCTGCGCTATGTTTTGAAAGAAAACGGAATTGACCCCGAAAAAGACGTAACTCTGGAATTTTTTGCAAGCGGTGACGAGGTCGCGACCAAGCTTGCCCAGAATCCCGAAGCCATCGGTCTTCTTCCCGAACCCAAGGTGTCCGCTTTCCTTTCCACCTCGACCGATTACAAGGTGGTTTTGAATATGACCGAGGAATGGGACAAGGTAGCAGGAGAAGGCAACACACTCATTCAGGGCGTATTCGTTGCCAGAACCGATTTCATCAAGGACCATCCCGCGCTGGTTTCCGCATTTTTGAAGGATTACGACGCAAGCCAGAAGCTGGTCAACACCGACAAAGACAAGGGTGCCGCCTATATTGTAGAAGCCGGCATTATCCCCAAAGAACCCTTGGCGAAAAAAGCCATTCCCGGCTGTAACATCACCTACCTTGACGGCAAGGAAATGAAGAGCGGCGTTGCAAAATGTCTGGAAGTTCTCTTTGAAGCGGCTCCCAACTCCGTCGGCAACGCACTGCCCGGAGATGAATTCTACTTCGCAAAATGAAACAAAAACTGAAAAAAGGGGCGGCGACACTTGCCGCCCTTCTTGTTTGGATTTTGATTTGGCATCTTTTATCCTCTAAGGTGAACGTTTCCTTTGTTCTTCCCAAGCCCCTTGAGGTACTGGCTCGCTTGATTGAACTGTGCCAAACAAAAGAATTTTATCGAACCCTTGCCACCTCCCTTGTTCGCATTGTCACCGGCTTTGCAGGCGGGGTTCTTTTGGGCGCATTATTCGGCTACTTATCCTTTCGCCTTTCCCTCTTAAAAGTCTTCATCGAGCCGCTCATGGCGATGATTCGTGCCACCCCCGTTGCCTCCTTTATTTTGGTGGTGATTCTCTGGATTGAACGGGACGGTGTCCCCGGATTTATCAGCTTTTTGATGGTTCTGCCCATTGTATTCCAAAACACCTTGCTTGGCTTTGAAAAGCGGGATCGTCGACTTTCCGAAATGGCAAAGGTATTCCGATTTTCTGCGTGGAAAACGCTTTGCAAGATCGATCTTCCGCAGGTGCTGCCGTTTCTCTTTTCTTCGGTTAAAACCGGCATGGGACTTGCTTGGAAAGCCGGCGTTGCCGCAGAGGTTCTTGCTCTGCCGAAGGTTTCCATCGGTCTGATGATTTACAATTCCAAAATGTATTTGGAAACGGTCGATCTTTATGCGTGGACCCTTGCGATCATTGTTATCAGCGTAATTTTGGAAAAACTGTTTTCTCTGCTTTTTGCAGGAAGAATAGGAGGCGCAAATGCTGTGCATTGACAATCTTTCCAAGTCCTACGATCATCCCGTGATAAAACGTTTTTCCTATTCCTTTCCCGAAAAAGGACTCTTTTTCCTCCGCGGAAAATCCGGTTCGGGTAAAACAACGCTCCTGCGATTGATCGCAGGGCTGGAAAAACCCGACAAGGGAACGATCCGGGCAAAAAGCAAATCGATCTCGATGGTGTTCCAAGAAGATCGCCTGCTTCCCTTTTTCTCCTTGATGGAAAACATTCTTTTGGTGAAAAAGGAACGCGACGAAAAGAAGGCGGAATCCCTTTTGCTTCAATTCGGTTTGCTCGAAGCAAAAGAGAAATTTCCTTCCGAGCTTTCCGGCGGCATGCGCCTGAGGGCTTCCATTGTTCGCTCTCTTTACTTCGGCGGCGACATTTATCTTTGGGATGAACCGACCAAGGAATTGGACCCTGACAATCGCGCCCTTGTGATCCAAGCCATAAAAACGCTTTCAAAAGAAGCCCTTGTGATCGTGGTAACCCACGATTCCGATCTTGTGGGCGGAACGGAAATCACATTATCCTAAATTACGCTTTCAAAAAAAGAAGCACCTTTTTAAGGTGCTTCTTTTTTATGGTTTTACATCATTTTTTTCTTTTTTTCGAAAAGCGGGATCACAAACAGGGCTGCTCCCGAAACAAAGAAGAGAGAGTACCAAAGAACAAGGTTGGTGCGATCAGAGGTCTGCGGCGTTGTTTTCACTTCCGCCGTTTTATTGGCAAACAAAACCTGATCGCGATTTTCGGTTTTCACTTGATACTGCTTTGTCACCGAAAGCGTGCCGTCGGCGTTGTCTTTCACTTTGACGTGCACACCGTACTCGGTGGGATCGTAGACAATGCCTTCGAAGGTGTTTTGGGAATCGGCACCGGCGGGAATCACTTCTTTGATGACAAAGTAATAATCCGCGCAATCTTCCAATTGATCAAACACGATCTCATCAAACGAGAAAAGTCCGTTTACGGTGCTCTTGGTGCTGATCGGCTGACCCGAAATTTGGAAGCTGCCGTCGGAGGCGAGCGTGGCTTTGTACAGAGCAAAGCTGAATTTTCCGTCTACGGGCGCTTTTCCGTCCAGCGTCTTTTCGCCGCCGAGGGTGATGGCGCTCGGGGTGGTAATGCGGTAGGTGTTTTCGAACTTGATCGGAGCGGGAGTACCGTTCAAGGTAACGCTCTTTTCGACCTTCAAGGTGCCGTCGCCGTGATCCGAGACGTTCACGGTAACAAGGTATTCACGGGCATCGTAGGTAACGCCCTGGAAGGTGTTGCTTGCATCCACGCCTGCGGGAATGACCTCTTTGACAACGTAGTAGTGCGTACCGACGTCGGAAAGTGAGGTGTAGGAAATGGGAGTGAAAGAGAACGTGCCTTCCACGGGATGCTTGCTTTCAATTCTGCTTTGCAAGGTAACGGTAGTGCCGGAGACGCTGGCGTGATACAGTTCAAAGCTGAAATCTTCCGTGCCGACAGTCGAACCGTTGAGGGTCTTTTCGCCGCTGATGGTAACACCCTCTTGTGCAGAGGCGTTGTAGCTGTTTTCGAAACGAACGCTGCCGCTTGCCGTGCCGTTCACCAAGATCTGATAGTTCAGAACGTTTCTGCCTCTACCGTTACTGCTTTGGGTCACACGAACGGTAATGCCGTATACGGTGGGATCGTAGGTGATGCCGTTCAAGGTATTGGTAGCATCCACGCCTGCAGGAATACGTTCGCGTACGACGAAATGATAATCCATCGCTTCTGCAAATTTCAACACCTCTGTGTTGGTTCCGTCTTCGAATACGAAGTTTCCGCTCGCATCATTTGCGGCAGAAAGAAGTGCCGAGCCCTTGGGAGTATATACAGAGCCGGAAAGAGTTGCTTCGTACAGATCAAAGTCGAACATACCGGCACTTTGGGTCAGGTTGTATTCTTTCTGACCGGAGATGGAAACCGAGATGGGGTCGGGCTTTCTTTCATTGGTAAAGTCCAAACCGTTGGACGCGGCCTGCGTGCGAGTATTGCCCGAGACCTTCGTTACGGTGGCATTGGCGACCAAAGAGCCGAGCATATTATCCGTAACGACAACTTCGATTTCGTAATAGGTATTGTCAAAGACCATCAAAGGATCGCCACCGGTCTGCGCTTCACGGGCGATAAAGTAGTAGCTTCCCACCTGATCGAACACAAGATGACCGATGTAGTTGTGGTCAAATATAAAATCTGCATCTTCATTCAGATAGGAGGTGTAGATGCGATCGTTTTGCTGCAACTCTCCGCTCAAAGTTTTCGTTGCGGTGTAAAGCTCAAAGCCAAATCCGTTTTGACCGGTATAGCTCGAAACGTTGTCACCGACAAGCACTTTCGAACCGGAAAGATCAAGGAAGGTGGAAGCCGCGCCGTAGCGGTTGGTAAAGGAGGTTTGAACCGTATAGCTTGTCGTACCGTTGAGCGTGGAGGAAGAAATCTGCACGCGGTTGGACGGGGACTCAACAGAGGTAATCTCGTAGGCGCCGTTCCAGTTGTCTTTCACAACCACGTTGAATTCACGAACCGAGGCATCGTACGAGACACCGCCCAAATCGCCGTCTTCTTCGACGATCCAGAAGCGATAACTTCCCTCTTTATCAAATTCAAAGGAAGAAATGACGTCGGAAAGGCAGAAGGTGGGATCGAGTTTAGTCGCGGTATCGGAAGCGCCGCCGGCAAGAGTCTGCCAAGCGGAACCGTTCCAGTACTGCAAACGGAAACGGTAGGAGTCAAAATCCTGCCACTGTCTTCCGTCCAGAAGTTTCGTACCCTCAATTTTCACGTTCGTACCGGGAACCGATGCGGGAGAATAGGTGTTTGTGAAAACCAATTCCTTGACCACGTCGTTTTCCGTCGTAGCAGAAGCAGAATTCCGATCCACGGTAAAGCCCGCGGGAAGATTTTGTTCTTTCACCGTTACGGTGCTTCCCTCTTCCAATCCGTTGATGGAGAGCGATTCTCCGTCTTTGAGTGTGAAAAGAAGAGTTCCGTCGGCAGAAGTGGTTTTGGTGCCTGCGGAAGTGGCAACGACGGTGTTAGCAATCAAATCACCGTTTTTATCTTTCAGTTCAGCAATAAATTCAAAGGAAAGCGTTGTGGGAACCGCTCTGTCGCCGAACGGATGGTTAACCTTTTTGGTGATGACCACGCGGCCGGCTTCCTTGGCGCGGTTGGTGAAGGATACCGGCGTGATCTGGCCTTCTGTCACCGTGCCGGTAACCGTTGCTGCTTCCGGTTTATAGTCATCGTGATTTTCTTCGGTAACGGTATAAACTGTGCCGCCGGGAAGACCGTAGATCCACGCTTTTTGATTGGCATCCAAGGTTACGCGAACCGCATCGATTGCCATTTCCACGTAGGTCTTGGCATCATAGGATACCTTTACCGTTTCGGGAAGCGTTTGGCCGGAAGGTGCGGAAAACGCAACGTTGAGAACAAAGTCCTCGGTGGAAGAGCCGGGAACCACAACGGGGATTCTTTTCGTCAATTCGATTCCCGTCGCCTGACCCAAAACCAGTCGGCCGTTGTTTCCGTGCATTTCAAAGAATTCATACTTTCCTTCCACGTAGCCGGGAATGGCGGTGTTGACGAGATACGGCAGGGTTTCGGTTGTGTTTTCACTCTTTGCGAAAACGTAGCCCGCAACGTCGTATCTTGCCGTGCCACCGGGAATGTGCCAAGTGTTACCTTGTGCATCTTTTTCCGCAAACTCAATGGCTTGGGGGGTAATGGGAACAAACTTTTTGATCATCTGCGCTTCCGAGCCGTTACCGGTTTGCTTGAACACGTAAGAAGTGTGGTAATAGCCGGAGCCGGTGGGCTTGGTAGCTCCCTCATACTTGGTACCGTCCGGATCGGTATAGATGGCAGAATCCTGATAATAGTAGTATCTCTCGTTCATCACGGAGGGGTTATAGTGAGATACGGTTGCCGTGTGATTGGTAAATCCGGGAGGTGTGAGGGCGCCGCCTTGCACGTTGATATCACCCCAGCGGTTGGTGTAAAAGACGAAATTGCCGTCGGAATCCGTATGATAGTGATCCTTGTTTCCCACGATGGAAGCGACGGTCAATTCATTGATTCCCTCTTGCAAACCGATTTCCATCAAAAGACGCAACGGATGGGTTGCTCCGCTGATATCAAGAGATGCGCTCGTTGCGGTTTCAAGATTGTCGGAATTGACCTCAACCTCGTAAAGGACAAGCGGAATCAAGGCAGCGGGAATGCCGAACGTGACGACCTGATCGCCGTCGTCAAGCTGAGTGGCAACGCGAACGGCAACGTGCATCATATCATTTCCAATGATATTAGAGTCGGAAATGGACGCGTCGATTTCGCCGTAAAAGCCGTAGCTTTTCATAATTTGGGTGGCACCCGCCGGAACTTCCGAATCGGTGTGACCTGCGTGCCAAAAGCCCAAGTATTTGTTGTTTGCGTCAGCATACCAACCGATATAGTTGCTGTATTTTCCGGTGACAGGATCCAAACCCAGCTGACCGTATTTCCACGCATCTTCCGCCAGAGCAATGGCAACCTCTTCGGAAACACCGATGCGATCGCGGATGGTATGAATCAATTTATACCCGTTTTCGGTATAGGTATCGCGGTCACCGAACCGGTTTTCGATCATCATTTTGATCAAAGCTTCGCCGGTGAACAGATGTCCGCCGATATCAATTCCTTTTAAATTTTTGACCTCCATCGAAGCGCCGATGGGATCTTCAATGGTAATATATCCGCTGGATTCGTGATTCTGCCCTTGAACCATGGTAGGATAATAGCGGGACTGTGCAATAATGGTTTCTACAATATCTTCAAAAGCAGATCTAAAATCATTGACGTTTGTGGCTGTAAACGCACGATTGACGTAGTTCTGAGCCGCCTGCCATGCCGCGTTATATTCTTCGGTTGCCGGCTCTACAACGGGAACGCGCCCCACAACGCCGTCGCGAACAATCGAGAACGACGAATTATTATTGACGCGGAAGGTAATGTTGGAACCGGAGTTTGCATTCAGATAGGATTTCCACCACGTATCCAAGGTAGCGCCCGAGGAGGCGGGAGCCAAAGTCGGGTTGGTTGAATTGTCGTTTTGATTTTTGAGCCAAAGTGTATAAAAAAGTGCATCGTTTCCATACCACTGACTGGCAGATTCCTTCAACCACTTTGCCGTCAACTGGCTTAAAAAGGTGATGGTGTTATTGTTAGCGGTGCCGTCACCGTAGTTGGAAACACCGGTAAGAGTCTGCGCAGGTCTTGTGATCTGAGCCGTGCGAGTGAAGGTGCTATACTGATCGGTAGCAACGGTCGGAAGACCGTCACTCATCAGCGCGATGACCGGGATACGATGAGTGCCGCCCTGAATCAGATCGCTTTCAATTACAGTAGATCCGTCTTCGTGTGCTGCTTTAAACTGATTGTAGGCCGCATAAAGACCGCCTTGAATGTAGGTGCCGCCGTCGGTTTGCTTGGAACCGCTGATGCCGCTACCATTCGATTTTTTCACGCCGGTAGCAACGGAAACGGTCGTATTCGTATTGCTTCCGGTATAGGCAATAAACTTGCCATCAGTTCCGGCACTATAGCGGTCCAGCGGAAGCAAAACGATTGAATGGCGCAAATCCGAATTTCCGGAAACCGTATTTCCAGAATAGAGAACGACACTGATTCGGTTGTGCAGATTCAAGTCCAAAAGGGTTTTGATGGCATCGTTTGCAGCAGTCACCATCGTAGGCACGTACTGCCCGTTATCCATAGACTGAGAAAGGTCCAAAACAAAGACCGTATCCGTGGGAATGGCAGAATAACCGACGATCTCCTTGGTGGCTGCAATCGCAGACAGGGCAACCAAGAAGTGGTTGGGGTCGATGGTCATTTGGTTATATGCTGTATTGCCGGTGATGCTCTCACCGGTTACCATCGAGTTTTTAAAATCCGAAACAGAAGTAAAGACAGACTTATCCACCCATACTCCACCCGCATTTTCCGTGGAAAGCGGATTGGTTTTAAAATACTGTTTCCAGCCGTGCAGATTTCCCGGATCCGAAACCTTTGATCCGGCTTCTACGTTTACGGCGGCAATGGAGCCAGTATCCCCTACTGCTGCGTTCACAATACCAATGGGAAACAGTCCCGCGATCATCGTGAAGCAAAGAATGAGGGAAAGCAAACGCTTCATTGACTGATTTTTCATATTGGCCTCCTTTCATTGTACCAGGCCATCAAAGATTACATAGAAAAACGTTTTTATCGGTTCATACCGTTTGCGCAAAAGCGGCAAAAAACGTTTCTCTTCTTACTTATAATCTTACAATAAAAAAGTTGAAAAAGTCAATAGAAAATCAAAAAACGAGTCGGATTTTTTCAAAAAAGGTTCGGCGAAAAAATTGAAAATGACGTAAAAAAAGGGGCACTTCATTTTGAA
>JAZNNH010000085.1:0-16734 GCA_045580105.1 Eubacteriales bacterium
CCTGATACTCTTCGGTGTAGTCACCCTGTTCCGGATTGGAGGTGTGCCAGTTGAGAGCCTCACAACCGTACTCGGAACAACCGATTGGCTGATTTGGATACTTTGCATGGAACTGGTCGAACCAAGGACCGTTCATGGAAGTGTCGCCGCCGTACCAGCCGAAGTAGTGGTTATAGGAAACAACGTCGGGAATCTGCAGATACGGATCGTCCATTTTGCACATGGAAACCGCCGCGATCGTGGTCAGACGGGTTTGGTCCATTTCGTGTGCCAAATCGTTGAGAATGCGGTGGTTTTCGAGCAGATCCTCGTCACTGCCGCCGATGGAAATTTCGTTGGAAAGACCCCAAACGACGATGGAGGGGTGATTGTAGTTCTGAACGATCAGCTCTTTCATCTGAGAGATCGTGTTTTCTCTGCCTTCCGGCATGTGCTTGGAAATATAGGGGATTTCAGCCCAAAGAACCATACCCTTTTCGTCGCACAGATCATAGAAATACTGGTCGTGCTGATAGTGCGCCAAGCGAATGGTGGTCGCACCGACTTCCCAAATCAGATCCATATCTTCCTCGTGGTGTTGGGGAAGCAGGGCGTTGCCCACGCCGAGGCGGTCCTGATGGCGCGAAACGCCGCGCAAGGGATAGCTTTCTCCGTTGAGAATAAAGCCCTCGTCGGGATCGATTCGGAACGAACGCACACCGAAGCGAGAAGAAACGTTGTCGAGCACCGCCTCGTCCGCTACGATTTGCGCCTGGCAGGAATACAGATACGGATCGCGTCTGCCATGCCACAGGTGCGGCTTTGCAATTTCGAACGAAACGCAGGTCTGATCGGATTCGATGCGATCAAGCTCTTGTTTTTCCCCGTCGTAAAGGGTGTATACAATTTTCTGTCCCGCCTCAAAGTTTTTCACAAAGACTTCGACGTCGACCGTGGCGCTCTCACCCTTGACTTGCGGGGTGATTTGGATGCCGGGTCCGCCGTAGTATTCGAGATCAAAGTGGGTTTTGCTTGTGGCGATCAGACACACGTTTCGGTACAGACCGCCGTAGAAGGTGAAGTCTGCCATCTGCGGATACACCCGATCATTCGGGGCGTTGTCCACCAAAATGACAAGCTCGCTCTCCTCTTTGATCTTTCCGGTCAGATCCACGCGCCAAGTCGAATAACCGCCGTCGTGGTAAGCCAGCTTTTCTCCGTCTAAATACACGTCGGCAGAAGAGTTGGCACCGCGGATTTCCAGAAAATAGCAATCGGCTTCGGGAAGTGCGGATTTTTGAATGGTTTTGGCGTACAGACAAGTGCCGCGGAAGTAGTCGTTTCCGCCGTCCTGTCCGTCGGTGGCATTCCAAGTGTGGGGAAGATTGATCTTTTCTCCCTCGCGGCAGGAAATGTCACTGCAGTTTTTGGCAAAGAGCCAATTTTCGTTAAGAAGGATCGTTTCTCTCACGGTTTTCTCCTGTTCTGTGATCGTTTTTCTGCCGAGGGGAAGCTCGGCAGAAAAATCGGTTTTGGAATGAATTATTTCTTTGCTTCCAATTCGGCGCTCATTTTCGCCAGCATCTTTTTGTCGAGGTTATAAATCACACCCAGACCCAAGAACTGAAGCAGGGCGGAGAAGAGATAGGTGCCTGCGACCAAATATCTCATACGAACGGCAACTTCCCAAACCTGATTGCCTTCGTTTTCACCCTTGTAGCCGAGCCAAACCATGATGACAAGAACCAGAGCCGGTCCGATGCCCTGTGCGAGCTTACGGAAGAAGGAGTGCAAAGAATATACCGTGCCTTCCTCGCGGGTTCCGGTTTTCCATTCGTTGTAGTCGATCGCATCGGACATCATTGCCCAAGATACGGTGGAATAAATGCCAAGACCCAGCGAGTAGCCAAGCTGGCAAGCGATGTAGATGACAAGGTCAAGTCCCGTGTTGTTGGGGGTTACGATAAACAGGGCGATGGCAGATGCCACGGAGAAGAGAGAGCCGAAGGTGGCAAGCTCTTTTTTGCCGTATTTGTCAACCATTTTGCGGGCAAGAGGCGTGAAGACCATAATGGGGATAAGTGCGAACAGCTGCACGATACCCGAGATCTGCACGTTTTTAAAATAAGACTGGAAGATAACGGTGACGGCGGTGGTGGCACCCTGCATACCGATGAACATACCCATTGCAGCAACGGTAGCACCGACGGCGGCACGGTTTTTCATAAAGTTGAGGAAGGCCGCAAAGACGTTGAAGCGCACTTTTTCTTCACTGAGTGTTTGGGGCTGGTCATCGCGGGTTTCGGTGTTGCGAATCATAAACTGGAAGCAGATAAAGCCGAGCACGCCCATGATGAGAGCGGCGATGAACACACGTTCACCGATCAGGTTGTTGTCTTTATCGTAAATGATGAAGGGAAGAATGACCATGGGAAGCATATTGCCGAAGATGGAGCCGACCGAGCGCCAAGCGGAAAGACTGGCTCTGTCCTTGACGTCCTTGGAGATCAAGCCGAGAAGAGAACCGTAAGGCACGTTGGCAACGGTGTAGAACGCATCCCATACAACGTATCCGGCGATGAAAATGATCGCTTTTGCCAAAGTGGATGCGTTGGGGAAGGGCAAGAAGCAGCACGCACCGCCCACGATCAAGCCGATGGAACCCGCCCAAATGTAGGACAGGAATTTGTTTCTCTTGTACTGGCGCTTATCCGCGTCGATGATGGTGCCGATCAAGGGATCGTTGATGGCATCCCAAATCTGCACGATAATCAGGAGCAGGGCATACCAAAGGTCCATTCCCATAAACTGTGTCCAGAAAATGGACATGGTTCCTTTGAGGGCAAAGCTCATGTTACAGCCAAGATCGCCTGCCGCATAGGCAAGACAATCTCGAATACCAAACGCGCGCTTTCCGTTTTCGTCGAGTTTTTGTTGCTTTTTCATGTGGAAGTCCTCTTTCTTTTGTTTTTTAGAATAAAAGAGCGGGGCAAGAGGCCGAACGACCTCCTTGACAGTATAACAGAAAATCGGAAAAAATGGTAGTGTTTTTGTATATTTTTCCTATATATTTTTAATATTTTTTTAAGTTTGGTTAGAAAAATGAGGTTTTGCATCAAAAAAGCCGAGGGACGGGAGTCCACCGGCTTTTTTGTTTGGTTTTTGTTTAGTTTTTGTATTTGAGGGTTACGGTGCCGTCTTCGTTGTAGATGACGCCTTCTCCCACAAAGCTTGCCTGTTCGAAGGAGCGGAACATTTCTTCTTTGGTGGCAAACGGGAGCTTGGCTTCTGCCAGCACTTTTTTGGCAAAGGCGGCTTCGTCCGACAGGAGCGCGTTCAGAACCGAAACCTGAATCTTGGCACTGAGCACACACGCGGTTTCGGGATCGGAGATGGTGTAGGTGGCAGAGTGAGCCGAGCCGCTTGCACCACCGATGTAAGGATGCAGACAAGGGATGACACAGCAGATGTCGCCGAGGTCCGTACAGCCGGCAGAGTGATTGGTGCTGAAGCGAACCAATTCCGGCGGCAGGAAGTTCCGACCGACCTCTTGGAACACGGTTCTCAGGTTCTCGTCCTGAATGAAGGGTGCGTGCTGATGCTGATCTTCAAAATAGATCGAGCAGTGCAGGGCAGCGGCGGCGCTGGCGTAGGCGAGGTTGATCTTTTTGCTTGCTTCCTGAACGGCCTCGAGCGTTGCACCGCGCACAAAGCTTTCGGATACGACCTTGTCCGGAATGGCGTTGATGACGGTTCCGGCGCTGGTGAGGATGGGATGGAAGCGGATGTGATCGGCATCGCGGAAGGTTTCACGCAGCGCATTGGCGGCGCCCAGTGCAGTTTGCGCGGCATACAGGGCGTTATGACCGTTGTGAGGGCCGACGCCGGCGTGAGATGCCTTGCCGATGAAGGTGGCTTTTTTCAAAATGTTGCCGTTGGAGCCGGCGTTGCAGGAAAGACCTGCGCTCTTGGAGGTGTGCACCATGAAGGCAACGTCGACGTCATCGAGAAAGCCGCGGCGCAAAAATTCCATTTTGCCGCTGAAAAATTCAATGATGCCCTTTTCTTTCAGTTCGCGGCGGAATTCCACCTCGATGCCTTCTTCGGCGGGCACTGCCATCAAGCGGATTTTGCCGGACAGTCCGTCGAGCGCACCGGGCGCTTTCAGACCGATGGCAACACCCAAAAGGGCGGCGGACTGACAGTGGTGACCGCAAGCGTGAACCGCACCGGTTTCGGGGTCACATTCCGGATGGGAATGAATGATCAGCGAGTCCATTTCACCGAACACGCCGATGGTGGGGCCGGGGCGACCGGTGTCAATATCGGTATAGAAGCCGGGGATGTTGCCTGCTTCGATCAGTTCATACCCCAGTGCTTCGTACTGTTTCTTCAAATATTCGTGGGTTTTCCATTCACGAAAGCCCGGTTCCGGATTGCGCCAGATGTGGCGCTCGGCGTCCAGAATGATTTGTTTGTTTTTTTCAATGTGATCGGCGTATTTTTCAAACCTCTTCTCCATTGGGTCCTCCTAAAATCAACTGAAATACTGGTTTTGATTCGTGTCCTTATTATAGCACACTTGAAAGGCGAGTGCAACCCCTGCACGCTTGTTTTCCCATTTTTTGCAAATTTTGCCCGCCGGCAAACCTTTTTTCGCGCTGAGGGGATGACTCCTGCTGAAAATGAAAAAACAAGGAAACGTGGGCACTTTTCCGTCTTGACTTTGATGGCGGGATGTATTACAATGTATTACAATGTAAAAAAAGGAGGGTTATGTAATGAAAGAATTGGTTTCGCGCGTACTTGACGTGAAGTTTGATTTTGAAGTAGAAGAAGTGCCGTTTGACGGCGTTTCGGTCGAATTTGACGGCAAGCGCGCCGTGATCGGCAGTAACACCAAGCCCGCCCGCGCGCGTGCTTATATGCTCCTGGCAAAGGCCATTTCCGAAAACAAAAAAACGTATTCGGTGAAAGAGACGGCAAACTTTGACGTTTGCGGTGTGATGCTGGATATGTCCTTCGGCTCGGTTTCCAAGGTAGCGGGCGTGAAGAAGTATCTGGACTATATGGCAATTTTCGGCATGAATATGCTCATGCTTTACACCGAAGATACCTATGAGGTGGAGGGGTATCCCTTCTTCGGGTATCAGCGCGGCAGATACACCCAAAAGGAATTAAAGGAGATCGACGATTATGCTGATTCCCTGGGCATTGAAGTCATTCCTTGTATTCAGACCTTCGGTCATTTGGGTCAGTTCTTGCGCTGGAAACAGCACAAAGATATTGCGGAAAACGACCGCGTGCTGTTGCCCGGCGAGGAAAAGACCTATGCGTTCATTGAAAGCTGCATTGCCGCTTGCAAAAAAGCGTTCCGTTCCCCCCGCATTCACATCGGCTGTGACGAAACCTTTGGCTTGGGAGTTGGAAAATCCCTGCGCCGCGACGGTTACAGAGATCGTATGGAAGTGTTCAACGAGCACGTTTTGCGCGTGGTCGAAATTTGCAAGAAATATGATTATCGCCCGATGATGTGGAGTGATATGTACTCTACCCTTGCAAAGAAGGTCGCCGGCGACGATGAAAGCATGGGCATTCCGCAGTCGGTTCTCGATAGCATTCCCGAAGCCGATATGGTCTTCTGGAACTATTATCACAAGGATCATGAGTTTTATCGCGAAAGACTCATCCGCCACAAGAAATTCAACCGCGAAATTCTGTTCGCAGGCGGTATTTGGACCTGGAACGGTCAGGCACCCAACTTTACCTTTACCTATGAAACGGCATCGCCCGCCTTGCAAGAGTGTCTTGACTTTGGCATTCGAAGCGTCTTCGGCACGGGTTGGGCGTATGGTGACATCAACCACATTCAGGCACTGCCCTGCCTTGCCATTTATTCCGAATATTGCTGGAGAGGTAAAGAGGCCACCAAAGAGCACATCGATTCGATTGCCGAGTTTATCACCGGTATTCCGAGTGAGCTTTGCGAAGCGATCAGTGATTTCTACTGCGGGGAAGAAGGCGATATCAACACGGGTAAACTCATGCTATGGGGCGATCCGCTGATTCCGCTGGTTTCCTTTGGCTTTGATTTTGATAAGATTGAGCGTTACTATGAAAAAGCGCTCAAGGTGTTTGAAAAGTATCCCGATGCACCCTATATGGATTTCTATCGCGTGCTGTTCCGCTGCACCTTGGAAAAAACGCGCATTCACAGAGATCTTCACACCAAATATAAAGCAGGAGACAAAGAATTCTTGCGCAAATTCAAGGACGAAACCCTGCCGCCTCTCATCGAGGATATGAAAAAGCTCTATGAAATTCACGATTTCTATTGGCACGAGGAAAACAAAACGCACGGCTTTGAAAAGCTCGGAAACGCATATGTTGCCGCCATTGCCCGTCTGATCTACACCGGACGCGAGATCGAAAAGTATCTGGACGGCAAGATCGACGAAATCGAGGCACTTGAGCCCGAGGTGTTGGAAGGCATTCCCACAAAACTGTTGCGCGCACCTCGCGTCATGTCCACCTATCTGTAAAAAAACAAACAAAAATGACACGCTTAAAAGCGTGTCATTTTTCATTTTTTCTAACGTAAGATTTAGATGATGTCGTATTCGCGGCGCACCAGCGGCTCTTGGATCGGCTGGCAGGTGACGCGGGAGTGCAAATGGCGAATGTCGCGCAAAAGAGCTTCCTTTTTCTTTTCGCTCTTGAGGCTGGCGTACAATTCGTCCACCGGCATAGATGCGATCTGACCGTCGGGCAGAACTACGTTTTTGAGCATCGAGAAGGTGACCTTCTGAATTTTCTTATCTTCGATGTAAAGGTGGAGGGCATAGCCGTAGTTGGTCAAAATATCAGGCATTGCCAAGAAGGATTTGGGGTTCATATTGAAGTTGCCCGGGCACCAAGCAACGGGCACCTTTCCTGCCGCACCTTCCAAGAATTCGCATCGTTGCGGAATGTGAGAGTGGTGGGCAATGAAGGCATCGACACCTGCCGCCAGTGCGGCTTTGCCGACGTAGCGGGAGAATTCACCGGGCTTTTCATTGAACTGACCGCCCACGTGGGGGTAGAAGAGAACCAGATCTGCCTTTTCTTTGGCGATGCGAACATCCTCTGCCATTTTGGCAAGGTAGGGGGCGTTGGATTCGGGCTCAACCTTGTCGTCATGCTGCTGATAGTTGCGGCTGATTCCGAGAATCTGCTCGATTTTTGCTGCCACTGCCAGGTCTTTGATGAAGGGAAGCTTCATAATGGCTTTGTGGAATTTGGTTCTCTTGCGCAGAGCGCCGGGAAGATAGGAGGAGCAGGGCTGGGGACGAAGCAGATTACAGGTGTTCGCATATTCGCCATCTGCCATGCAACGGCGACCGCTGCCGCTGTAGTTGGTGCCGTAGGTATAGCTGATGATTGCGATCTTGGTGTCGTCCAAAGCAATGTAGTATGCCTCGGGGCGATTTTTTGCTTCTTCGCGGGTATAGGATCCGGTGTGAGGAAGACCCTTTTCGTCCAGCACGCGCAAGGTTCTTTCCATTCCTTCAAAACCACGGTCGAAGGTGTGGTTGTTGGCGGTGCACACAAGGTCAATGCCGGCGTCTTTGATGGCATCGGCATATTCATCCGGCGCATTGAAGCTGAAGTGTGTAAAGGTATATTTTGCTTCTTTGCCTGCCATCGGAGTTTCAAAGTTTCCGATTACGTAATCGGAGTCGCTCAAAAGCTCTTTGATGGGAGAAAAAACACTGCGAAAATCATAGGTTCCGCCTTTTCTTTTTGCCGCCTTCAGAACGGGCGGTTCGCACATAATATCTCCTAAAAATGTCATTTTCATGATGGAAGACTCCCCTCTGTTTTGGTTTCTTCTGACCTTTTCCGCGCGCGGATGGTCAGGAAACAAATGTTCAAAGGTAGTATAACATAAGGAAAGGGGAATTTCAATAAAAAAAACAAAAAACATGGCAAAAGAGGAAAAGCCGCCCTCTTGGGGTTTCGACTTTTCAAAAATGTCGAAAGATTGGCGAAAATTTGCTTTACAATTGTTTTCTTTTGTATTATAATTTTGTCGCTATGTTCATTTTTTAATCGCTTATCACTTTTTCGATGCAGGGAGGAATCTCAATGGACAAAAAAACAACGGCAAAAGCGATTCTGTGTGCCGTTCTCGGCAACATCATTTGGGGCTTTAGCTTTTTGTTTACCAGAATCGGCTTGGACTTTGTGCCCAATCCGAACATTTTGCTTTCCCATCGCTTTCTCATCTCCTCTTTTTGCATGCTGGTTTGGATCTTGATGGGAAAAGAAAAGGTTTCCTTCAAGGGAAAACACTTAAAGCCGATCCTGCTGCTTTTGCTTTTGCAGGTGCTTTACTACGTATTTGAAAGCTACGGCGTGCTTTACACCAACACCACGATCTCGGGTCTGGTTTTGGCAACGGTGCCGGTGGTCACCCTCGGAACGGGCGCTCTGTTTTTGAAAGAGTATCCCACGACCCGTCAGGCACTGTTCTGCATCCTTCCCGTTGTGGGTGTCATTATGATGACGGTGTCCGGAAGTGAACTGGGTGTCTTGAAGCCCATCGGACTTTTGTTCCTTTGCTTAACGCTTCTTTCCTCCGCGTTTTACAAAACGGTCAACCGCACGGCTTCCGCAGATTTTACCGCGTTTGAACGCACCTTTCTGGTGCTCTCGGTTTCCTCCCTTTCCTTTACGGTGGCAGGGCTCAGTTCCGTGAATTTTAACGTAGCGGAGTATGCAGCGCCCTTGCTGCATTGGCAGTATCTATTTTCCGTTTTAGGGCTGAGCGTATTCTCTTCCATCGGTGCGAATATGCTGGTTAACTACGCGGTTGATAAAATGTCGGTGTTTAAACTGGCATCCTTCGGTTCTCTTTCCACCCTTTGCTCCGTGTTTGCGGGTGTGGTATTCCTCCACGAGCCGCTCAGCTGGGGCTTTGTGATCGGTGCGGTCCTCATTTTGGTGGGCGTTCATCAAGTCAACCGAGGTCGATGAAAGGAAAAAAATATGTTTGATATTGTAATTCGAAACGGCCGCGTGATTGATGGAACGGGCTCTCCCCCTTATCGCGCCGAAGTGGCCCTGCGCGACGGCAAGATCGTCAAGATCGCCGGCAAAATCGAGGGCGAAGCGAAACAGGTGATCGATGCGACCGGCAAGGTGATCACCCCCGGTTTTATTGATTCTCACAGCCACTCGGATTTAAAGTTTTACGAGAGATTGGAGCAGATCGAAAAGGTCGAGCAAGGCATTACCACCTCCGTTTGCGGTCAATGCGGCGGTTCGTTCTGCGCTGCCAATACGAAAGAATTCCTTTCTAAAAACCGAGGCGTCGCGCTGGGCGCCAACATGGCGCTTCTCATCGGACACGGAACGATTCGTCGCGCGGTGATGGGCGAGGAGGGACGCGAGCCGAGTGCGCAAGAACTGGAACAAATGAAAGATATGATGCGCAGTGCCATGGAAAGCGGTGCGCTGGGTGTTTCCTTCGGTCTGATCTATGCACCGGGCTGCTTTGCGAAAACGGATGAGTTGATTGAAATTGCCAAAGTCGTTGCCGAATACCACGGTGTGGCTTCCATTCATTTGCGCAGTGAGGGCGAATATCTGGTTCGCTCGGTGGCTGAATTTATTACCATCGTGCGCAAGAGCGGTGTTCGCGGTGTGATTTCCCACCACAAGGCGGTCGGCCTTGGGGAAAACTGGGGCAAGGTGCAAAACACCTTGCGCATGATCGATGCCGCAAACGAAGAGGGCTTAGAGCTTTACGCTGACGTGTATCCTTATATCGCGTCCTCCACCCGCTTTTCTTCCGCTTTTCTTCCCACCTCTTTCCGCTCCGGCGGCACCGAAGAACTCTTGGCGCGTCTGGAAAAGGAAGAGAACGTGGCGGCGATCCGCGAGGATTATTACAACAAATATCCCGATATGGAATGGATTATGGTTTCCCGCTGTCCGGGCTATCCGGAATACGTGGGATTGCGTATGCCGGAAATTGCAAAACTGCGCGGACAAGATGAATTTTCCGCCGCACTGGATCTGGTTCGCCTTGCCAAGGACGATATTACCGGATGCTTCTTCTCGATGTGCGAGGAGGATTTGAAGAGCGTCATTTCCCATCCGAGAGTGATGATCGGAACCGACGGCGCAGTGGCTGCCGGTTCGACCTCGACCTATCATCCTCGCATGAGGGGCACCTTCCCCCGCGCACTGGGTCGCTACGTGCGCGAAGAAAAGACGGTTTCTTTGCCTGAGATGATCCGCAAAATGACCTCGATGCCCGCGGCGGTTTACGGCTTTAAGACCAAGGGTCTTGTTTGGGAGGGGCTGGATGCCGATCTTTGCATCTTCGATCCCGAAACGATCGTTGACAGAGCGGATTTTGTCAACTGTCACCTGCGCGCCGAGGGTCTTTCCTACGTGATCGTGGGAGGCAAGATCGCCGCCGTGGATGCGACCGCGACCGGAGAGCTGGGCGGAACAATACTCTATGGCGAAAGATAAAGAAAAAAGCACTCGTTTGAGTGCTTTTTTTGTGTTTATTTTCCTTGCTCGAGGGCCAGTGTGATGGTGGTGGTATCGCACACCTCGGACGGGCCGTAGTACTGAATCGCACCGGGGGAAACGTAGCAGGTGCCCTCGCTCCACTC
The DNA here is from genome assembly GCA_045580105.1 of Eubacteriales bacterium. Taxonomy (GTDB): domain Bacteria; phylum Bacillota; class Clostridia; order Oscillospirales; family SIG627; genus RGIG5579. The sequence continues at coordinate 10,653 of JAZNNH010000085.1, forward strand.
GAGGCGGTGCTGTTCAAAGAAGCGGAACGGCGCACCGTTCAGATCCACAAGCGCTTTCTTGATGACGGGCTTGTCTTCGCCGTGTCTTCTTTCTATGTTCATCATTTTGGTGATGGGCATACCGCCGGCAACCCAGTTTTCCGCACCCTCCGAGAGATGGGAAATTTTGGAAAGGTATCCGGTGTAGCCGTATTGAATCAGCGCGAAGGCGTTGTAGCCCAAGCTGTAGCAATAGTCGGCATCGAAATTGGAGGGGAAAGCACATCTTCCTTCGTATCCGAGGAAGTGGTGCAGGGGGTTGAATTTGCCCTTGTAAGTACCCTGTTTTTTTCTTTCGGCAAGGTTTTCCGCAACCATGGCGGCGAAAAGCTTTTCGGATTCAAGCAGAGACACCTGCACGTTTCCGTGCGGATCACGCTCAAGGAACAGCTGTTGGCGAATGGCTTGCGGAAGAATGGCAAAGACTGCCATGGATTCTTTTGTCAGACCTTTTTCAATGAAGTTGTATTTTTCTTCCCAGGAACAAAGCGCGTTGAACGCGTCCGCCTTCGTGCCTGCCAAAAGCTCGTTAATCTCGCAAATGAGATCGGCAATCTCGGGAATGAATTCCACGACGCCTTCGGGAATCAGTGCCACACCGAAGTTCATACCTTTTTCGGCTCTGTCAGCGACGGAGGAAGCCAAAATGTCAGTGATCTGGGCAAGACTCATTTTCTTTTCCGCAACTTCTTCGGAAATCAAACAGATGTTCGGATGGGTCTGAAGGGCACATTCGAGCGCCACGTGAGAGGCGCTTCTGCCCATCACTTTGACAAAATGCCAGTATTTTTTTGCACTGAGAGCATCTCTTTCGATGTTGCCGATGATCTCGCTATAGGTTTTGGTGGCAGTGTCAAAGCCGAAGGAGCATTCAATGTCCTCGTTCTTTAAGTCACCGTCGATGGTTTTGGGACAACCGATGACCTGAATGCCTGCCTTCTTGGCGGCAAAATATTCTGCCAAAACGGCCGCGTTGGTGTTGGAGTCGTCACCGCCGATGATGACCAGTGCGGTGATTCCGTGCTTTTTACAAACCTCGGCAACAATGGCAAACTGTTCTTCGGTTTCGAGCTTCGTTCTGCCCGAGCCGATGATGTCAAAGCCGCCGGTGTTGCGGTAAGAATTGATGAAGGCGTCGTCAAAGACCACAAAACCGTCCTCAATCAGACCGCTGGGGCCGCCTTTAAAGCCGTAGAGAACGTTGTCTTTATCGGCCGCTTTCAGCGCATCGTACAGACCGCAAATGACGTTGTGTCCGCCGGGTGCCTGCCCGCCGGAAAGGATGACGCCGACGACCTGCTTTTTTGCTTCGGCCGTGTTTTGACCTTTTTGGAAGGTGATCTCTTTCTTGCCGTAGGTGTTGGGGAACAGTGCCTCAATCTTTTCTTGATCGGCTACGCTTTTGGTTGCTTCGCCTTCTTTGACGCAAATCTGCGCAATGCCGCCGCAAAGCATACCGGGCAGCTTTGGCTGATAAAGATAACGTTGTTGCTGTAGGGATGAGATTTTCATGACTAACTCCTTCGTTTGTTTCGCACAAGAGCAATTTTAGCATATTTTATCGAAAAAGTAAAGCATCTTGCCAAAAAACCGACCGCAAAAAGGGCTTCCAATTTATTCTTGTTTTGTGCCGCGAAGAATGCTCTGGGGGATGCGAAGACGAAGATGGGGCCGCTCGGTGTTCATCAGGGTGATGATGCCGAGCCCCGATTCGGGATGGACGGTAAGATTGCTGCAGTAAGGCGGCGCAAAGCCGTGATGCCCGAAGGTATGGGCGCCGTCAAGCTCCCAGCGAACGAGCGTCAGTCCGTAATCTGTTGTGTCATCGACACGGGCGTGCTGCCGCTTCATTTCATCCACACTCTCTTTGGTAAGGATGGGCTTGCCCGCATCGTTTTTGCCCTCGTTTAAGAGACAGCGCGCGAGGATGCAAAGATCCTCGGCGCAGGAAAAAAGCCCGCCTGCCGCAAGTCTTGCGGCGTTTTCCTCGATGCGGTGGCAGACCTGAAAGCTCCCGTCCTTTTCCGTGTGGGGCAGGGCGATGGGATAGGTTGCCGCGACGTTTAGATCAAAGGTTGTGCGGGTCATGCCCAAGGGCGTAAGGATTCTCTCTTTGACAAGGCGGGAAAAGAACGTTCCCGTGACCTCTTGCGCCACCGCACAGGCAAGGCGAATTCCCCAGTTGGAGTATTGATAGCCGCCGCCCGGTTCAAAGAGAATTTTGGCATAGGGCAAGCCCTCTTGCAGCACCGGCAAAAAAGCGGCTTCCTCGCGCGGCCCTTCGGGGGTGTATTCGGCTTCCAGCCCCGAGGTGTGGGAAAGCAGGTGCCGAAGCGTGACCCTCTCTTCCGTTTCTTTGTTCGAAAGCGAAAGCCAAGGCAAAACGGCTTTTACGGGGGTATCGAGCTGAAGTTTTCCCTCTTCGACCAAAGACAGGACCGTCATTCCCGTGACCACTTTCGTGACGGAAGCGATGCGAAAGAGTGTTTTTCCGCTCACGCGAACCTCAGGTCGCTCACAGCTTTCCACACCGAAGCCCTCGGAAAAGAGAAGGGATTTTGAATCGGTCACGGCAACTGCCATTCCTGCCACCTTTTCGCTTTGGCAAAGGGATTCGAGAAAGGGTTTGACCCCGTCGAGTTTCCTGTTCATACGCTTCATCCTTTTCAATCTATTTGATAATATCATTATAAAAAAGAACCGAGCGCTTGTCAATCGGCGCGGAGTCGACCAAAACGGTTTTACCGCCGAGAACCGTCCTTTTTATGGGACACCTCCTTTTGTATAATAGGGACGGAAAAAAGACAGAAACAACAAGGAGGAACGAAAGATGGGTACGGGAATTGCTTTGATTTTTTTATACGGCTTGCTTTGCATCGCTTCGTTTTTTTGAATTTGCAACGGGACAACAGAAAAAAGAGAGTAAACAAAAGTTTACTCTCTTTTTTCATAGGATCGTCAAGCCCGGCTTGACGGCTTTTCTTACTCTTCCGGCTGGAAGCGGAGGATGGGCGTTCTTGCCGCCTTTACTTCGTCGGGACGAGCGATTTGTGCGTTGTGAGGTGCTTCGTGCATATACGCAGGATCTTTTTTACCCAGTTCGTACAAGTTGCGGAAGATCTGGGCTGCCCAATCGAGGGTGTCACGGGATTCGGTTTCCGTGGGCTCGAGCATCAATGCTTCGTGAACGATGAGCGGGAAGTACATCGTCGGCGGATGCATTCCGTTGTCAATGAGGGATTTGGCAACGTCCAGAGCGGACACGCCGGTTTCCTTCTTGTAATCACTCAGATCCAGCACGAACTCATGCATACAGATGCGGTCAAACGCAAGGTCAAAGGAACCTTTGATCTTGGCCTGCAGATAGTTGGCATTGAGAACGGCGTTTTTCGCTGCTTCGGGAATGCCTTCCTTGCCCAAGGTCATAATGTAGGTCAGCGCTTTGACGACAACCAAGAAGTTGCCTGCGAATGCCTTGACCTGAATGTGCTTACCTTCGTCCATCATAGCGGACTTGGGAAGGAATTCGGCAAGGTGAGCTTTGCATCCGACTGCACCGGCACCGGGGCCGCCGCCGCCGTGAGGCGTTGCGAAGGTTTTGTGCAGGTTCAAGTGAATGCAGTCAAAGCCCATATCGCCGGGACGAACCACGCCCATAACGGCGTTGAGGTTTGCACCGTCGTAGTAGCACAGACCGCCTGCTTCGTGAACCAAACGGGTGATTTCGAGAATGTTCTCGTCAAAAATACCAACGGTGTTGGGGTTGGTGAGCATCAGACCTGCGGTATCATCACCGAGCGCTGCTTTGAGCGCCTCCAGATCCACACAGCCGTTCGGTGCGGAGGGAATGTTGACGACCTGATAGCCGCACATTGCCGCCGTTGCCGGGTTGGTACCGTGAGCGGAGTCGGGAACGATGATCTTGGTACGTGCCTTGTCGCCGCGTGCCTCGTGATACTGCTTGATCAGAAGAACACCGGTAAATTCACCGTGTGCGCCGGCAGCGGGCTGGAAGGTCATATCGTCCATGCCGGTGATTTCGCACAGCAGATCGCGTGCGGTATCCAGCACTTCCTGACAACCCTCAACGGTGTGCTTGGGAGCGAGGGGGTGAATTTCGGTAAATCCGGGCAGAGCTGCCATTTCCTCGTCAATGCGGGGATTGTACTTCATGGTGCAGGAGCCCAGCGGATAGAAACCGGAGTTGACACCGTGAACGCGCTTGTTCAATTCGGTGTAGTGGCGGCTCAGATCCGTTTCGCTGATTTGGGGAAGCTTGGGAGCTTCTTCGCGTACGAGGGTAGCGGGAAGTGCGACCGTTTCTACGTCACATTTGGGAAGATACTGCATGCCGCGACCGGCAACACTCTTTTCAAAAATCAGTTTCACTTCTCACACACCTCCTTTACGATGGCAACGGCCTGATCGAGAGCGGCTTTCGAGATTTTCTCGGTGACGCACCAAAGCACGCCCTCTTCAATCGGCAAACCGCCCAAAATGCCGGCTTCTTCCAAAGCGGTCAAAACCTTTTCGGCATTCGGCATCACCGTTACGAATTCGTGGAAATATTCACCGGTGAATGCGAGGGAAACACCGGGGATGCGGCAAAGTTCTGCCGCCAGATAATGGGCTTTTGCCATAGACTGGCTTGCTGCCTCGGCAAGACCTGTGGGACCCATTGCCGCCAGATACAATCCGGCTGTCAAGGCACAAAGCGCTTGGTTGGAACAGATGTTGGAGCTTGCCTTTTCGCGGCGGATGTGCTGTTCACGAGCTTGCAAGCTCAGAACGAAGGCACGTTCGCCCTTGGCATCCTCGGTCTGACCGACGATTCTGCCGGGAAGCTTTCTTGTGTGCTTTTCGGTGGTTGCCATAAAGCCCAAGTACGGTCCGCCGTAGCTCAGAGGCATACCCAAAGGTTGTGCTTCGCCGACTGCAATATCGGCACCCTGATCCTTGGGCGTCTTCATGATGCCCAGAGCGATGGGGTTACAACCCAAAACGAAGAGAGAACCGTTCTCGTGAACCAGCTCTGCGATCTTCTCGGTTTCTTCAAACTGTCCGTAGAAGTTGGGCTGCTGAACGTAAAGAGAAGCCACTTCGGGAGTGAGAAGGGCTTTGAGCGCTTCCACGTCGGTCTTACCGTCTTTGGTGGGAACCACGACCAGCTCGTCACCGGTACCGTAGCAGTAGGTGCGAACGGTGTTGATAACGTCGGGGTGAGAAGCACCGGAGATCAGTGTTACGCGGCGTTTGCGGTCGCGGCACATGGCTGCGGCTTCTGCGGCAGCGGTTGCACCGTCGTAAACGGAAGCGTTGGAAACGTCCATGCCGGTGATTTCGCAAATATCGGTCTGATATTCAAAGATCGATTGCAGGATACCCTGGCTCATTTCTGCCTGATAGGGGGTGTAGGCAGTCAGGAACTCTTCCTTTGCGGGAATGTACTTGACAATGCTGGGGATGAAGTGGTCGTAAGCGCCAGCGCCGCGCAGAACGGTGGAGAACACCTTGTTCTTGGCAGCCATAGCGGCAACAGCACGGCCCACTTCCAGCTCGCTCATGCCCTCGGGGATCTTCAGATCGCCGTCCTTCAGCAGCATGGAAGCGGGAACATCCTTATACAGGTCGTTGAAGTCGTTCAGACCAACGACCTTCAGCATTTCAAGCCGTTCCTCCTGAGTGGAAGGAATGTAGCTTGCCATGTATTAGCCCTCCTCAGCGCAGAAAGCTTCGTAAGCGGCAGCGTCCATCAGATCTTCGGCTTCGGTGACCTGCTCGACCTTGATGATCCATGCGCCGTAGGGATCGGAGTTCAGGTTCTCAGGGCTGTCAGCCAGCTCTTCGTTGACCTCGACGATAACGCCGGTAACGGGGGAGTTGACATCGGAAACAGCCTTGACGGACTCAACATCGCCGAAGGACTCGCCAGCGGTAACGGTGTCGCCGACCTCGGGCAGGTTGATGAAAACCACATCGCCCAGAGCGTCCTGTGCAAAGTCGGAGATGCCGATGACAGCGATGTCGCCTTCCATCTTCATCC
>JAZNNH010000086.1:0-23891 GCA_045580105.1 Eubacteriales bacterium
ACCCTTCTCGGTCGGATCCCACCTCCTTGGCGGCGGTGGACTCTCAGTTTACCAAATACTCTCTCCATTGTCAAGTGGTTTTTTCAAAAAAATCCCCGAATTCTCAATGTTTTCCTTTTGTTCATAAACCCTATGTCTTTCCGTCATTTTTGCAAATTCCCCCTCCCCCTTCGCAAAAAATTCTTCCTTATTATATATATAGTATTTCACGCCGCTTTTTCCTACTATCCCTTGTGAAACGACACCCTTGTATGAACATCACACAGCACCGAAGATGCTCTCCCTCATAAATCCTCATCGCGCGAAAAAAGTTTGTGCGACGGACTATTGAAATATTTGAAAACACCCGCTATAATGGCACATTCGCTGATAAAAAAGGAAGCAGTATTTGTGTTTTACAATACTGTTTCCTTTTTACAATTTTGTTCTCAACAGCTGGTCGGTTGTCACTTTAAAAAAGTCTGCTAAAGCAACTACCTCATAATCCGGAACGAAGCGAGTCCCTTGTTCGATTCGCAAAATGGTAAGATCTGAGAACTCATATCCCTACAGCTGAAGCTTAGCAGCCAGTGCTTTTTGCGTCAGTCCGCGTTTCGTACGCAGGGCTTTCACGTTTGCGCCGATAATATTCTTGGATTCTCCGTTCCAATATATTTTCACTCTACCACCTCAAACCTTATAAAGATGAAGTTTTCATATTGATTTTATCCAAAAATGATGGTATACTACTTCTAAAGATGAAGTTTTTAAAATTATTGGAGGGAACAAAATGAACAAAAACGAGGCAACTCGTCAAGGATATGGTGCCTGCGGCAATTGCTATAAATAAAACAAGAGACAGTCCCCCGTTTTTTCGGGAGACTGTCTTTTGTTTTTGGGAAAAGAATTGCATTTTGCGGCAAGGTGTGCTACAATATTCCCATTGAAAAAAATGCCAAGGAGAACAAACAAAGATGAAATTAGGTATCGTGGGTTTGCCCAACGTGGGCAAAAGCACTTTGTTTAATGCGATGACCGGAGGTGGGGCGCAGGCCGCCAACTACCCGTTTTGCACCATTGAGCCGAACGTTGGCGTGGTGCCGGTGCCGGATGAACGAATTCAGAAGCTTGCCGAAATGTACGAGCCGGAAAAGGTCACCCCTGCGGTGATTGAATTCGTGGATATTGCGGGACTGGTGAAAGGGGCAAGCCAAGGTGAGGGACTGGGAAACAAATTCCTTTCCCACATTCGCGAGGTGGATGCCATCGTGCACGTGGTGCGCTGCTTTGAAGATGCGGACATTGTTCACGTGGACAAGGGAATTGATCCGGTGCGTGATGCGGACATCATCAATATGGAACTGATCCTTTCCGATATGGAAATTCTGGAGCGCCGTTTGGATCGCGCTCAAAAGAGATTCAAGGGCGACAAGAGCGCGCAGACGGAAATTGACCTGATTCAAAAGCTGATGGGCAAGCTCGAAGACGGAAAAAGCCCGCGCGGCTTGGAATTTTCCGAAGCCGAAGAAGCGCTTCTTCTCGAAATGCCCCTGCTTTCCATGAAAGGGCAAATCTTTGCCGCCAACGTTTCCGAGGATGACATCAAGCGCGGCGATGCGCTTGCCGATCACAACCCTCACTTTGCAGCACTGAGCGCCTACGCTGCCGAAAGCGGAAACGGCATCATTCCCATTTGTGCCAAAATCGAATCGGAACTGGCAGAGCTCCCGCCGGAAGATCGCGAACTGTTTTTGGAGGATTTGGGCATCTCCCACGCAGGTCTTGACCGTCTTGTGAGTGCCAGCTACGAGCTTTTGGGGCTCATTAGCTATCTGACCGCAGGCAAACCCGAGGTGCGCGCATGGACGATCACCCGCGGCACACTCGCTCCGCAGGCGGCAGGCAAAATCCACTCCGATTTCGAACGCGGCTTCATCCGCGCCGAAGTGGTTTCCTTTGACGATCTGATTCGCCTCGGCTCGATGGCAGCCATTCGGGAAAAGGGACTTCTTCGCAGTGAAGGCAAGGAATACGTGATGCAGGACGGCGACGTGGTTCTCTTCCGCTTCAACGTCTGATCTCTTTTAACAAAAAACAGCAATAAAAAAGGACTGATTGAATCAGTCCTTTTTTGTTTTGCTCTTTACGATGCACTCTCTGCGGGAGCTGCCTCCAGATCTTCGAAGTGCAAAATGCCATCCAGCTTGTGGAGCTTGGAAATGTAGTTTTTATACTCGGTACGGAATCCGGCTTTTTCAGAGAAGTTGGTGTAGGTGTCGGAGAAGCGACCTTCGGGGTTCTTGCTGATTTCTTCGTACAGATCGTTGAGGATCTGCATATAATCGGGGTTACCGTAACGCAGATTTTCGTAGATCGGATCGACGTAAGCTTTGAATTCCGAGAAGAGCTTGAGCCACTTCTGTTCCTTTTCATCTTCCCAATTGTAGCGGAAGCCGAGGAAGGCACCCATGCGGGAGTTCAGGTTCTTCTGTTTTGCTTTTTCAATGTAATCGGGATCCATGGTGTCGAGCGTGTGACCGATGATGGTGTTACCGATTTTGTTGAAATCCATGGAATAGGAATCGTCAAGGATCGTGATGACGTTTTCGTCCAGATCGTCGGAGATGAGTTCGTAGTGAACGTCTTCGATACCGAAGGCGAGAAGATTGCGAAGCTCGGAGTCAATGCTCATCAGCTGGAGAATTTCCATAGCTCTTTCGGGCTCTTGGCAATACTTGCTGATACCGAACAGGCCTACGTTCAAAGCGGCCTCGGTATCAAATTCAGCACCTCTGTAAAGAACGGGGATATATCCTTTTTCCACCCACTGTGCTTTTTCGGTTTCGTTCAATTGTTCAACCGTTGCGAAGAACTGGTTGGTCTGATCGGCAAGGTAGCCGGCAGTGCGGTAGTTGGCACGGGTCTGGCAGTACTTCACAAAGCCGTCGCCGAAGGTGCTTCTGGGGTAGACTGCGCAAGCGCAGTTGGTGGTGTCAAACTTGCCGCCCAACAGCGTGTCGTAGAATACGCCCACGGTGTGACCCATATCGACGTAGGGATAAAAAACGATTCCTTCGGGTTCCCAGTCGCCCAAAATAGGAGCAACGCCGGGTTCGCCTGCCAGAACCTGTGCATAGACGGGTTCCAGATCGGTGATGGAACGGATCTTCGTGGTGTCAACGTTGTATTTCTCTACCAAGTCGGCACGCAGAAGCAAATAGGTTTCGTCGTTGATGACGGGCTGGTTGTTGGGAATGCCGTAAAGCGCATTTCCGATGGTGGCACCGGTGATGTAAGAGGGGAATACGTAGTCGGTGACCTTCTTGAATTTACCGGAGATGTAGCCACTCAGGTCGAGAAGCAGACCCTGCTCGGACCAGCTGTAGTATTCGGTCATACCGGGGATGAAGATGAGGTCCATCTGGGTGTCTTTGATCACGGCAACGTCTTTGCCCTGTTCGATCAGTTCAGCTTCTTCCTCTGCCTTTTTCTTGGCTTCGTCTTCTGCCTTCTTGGCTTCTTCGCGCTGCTTCTGCTCGTATTTGATTCTTTCATCCTTGGACAGGGTTGCCTTGTAAGCAGCTTCGCTTGCTTCCTTGGCCACCTTTTCGGCTTCGGCCTTCTTGCGCTCTGCTTCTTCTGCTGCAAACTTGTCGTACATATCGTTCAAAGCGGCCTGATATTCTGCCTTGGTAAAAAAGCGCAGGTCGATCGCAGTCTTATATTTTGCCACGCAGTGATTGCTCACCTTTTTCTCAACGGCTTCCAATGCCTCTTTGGTGGTTTTTTCATCGGTGATGGCATAAATGGTCAAAGCCAAATTCTTTCTCTGAACTTCTTCAACCTTGTCTTCTTCGCCTTCTCCCTCTTTGCTCTCGGTCGAGCACGCAGTCATGCAAAGAGAAAGGAGCATAATGAGTGCCAAAACCAGACACATCAATCTTTTTGTCATGGAACGGTATCCTCCTTGAAATTGCGACGCAAAGCAAATTGCGCCAATTACTTATATTTTACACAAAAATACCCACAGTGTCAAGGGAATTGCTTCCGTCATTTATCCCTAAAATGGCAAGGAGAAACTGTATCACTTGTCAAATTTAGGGCAATTTGTGAAGCAAATGTAACCAAACTCTTAATCCAGATAGTCTTTCAGCTTCTTCGCGCGGCTGGGATGGCGCAGTTTTCGAAGCGCCTTCGCCTCGATCTGACGGATTCTTTCTCTGGTGATATTGAACTCTTTTCCCACTTCCTCGAGGGTGCGGCTTCTGCCGTCGTCAAAGCCGAAACGAAGCTTGAGCACCTGCATTTCTCTGGGGGTGAGGGTGTGGAGCACTTCGTCCAAATGCTCGCGAAGCATCGTATAGCTGGCGGCATCCGCGGGGGCGGGGGCGTCGTCGTCGGGAATGAAGTCGCCCAAGTGGCTGTCCTCTTCCTCCCCGATGGGGGTTTCCAGCGACACGGGTTCCTGCGCGATCTTCATCGTTTCCCGCACTTTTTCCACCGGAATGTTCATCACTTCCGCGATTTCCTCAGCGCTGGCCTCGTGACCCAATTCCTGCAGAAGCTGGCGGGACACGCGAAGCACTTTGTTGATGGTTTCTACCATATGCACCGGAATTCGGATGGTTCTTGCCTGATCGGCAATGGCACGGGTGATCGCCTGACGGATCCACCAAGTGGCGTAGGTGGAAAACTTAAAGCCCTTGTTGTAGTCGAATTTTTCCACGGCCTTCATCAGACCCAAGTTTCCTTCTTGGATCAGATCGAGAAAGAACATACCGCGGCCAACGTATCGCTTGGCAATGCTGACCACCAAACGAAGGTTGGCTTCCACCAAATTCTGCTTGGCGTCTTCCCGTTCCTGCTCGGTTTCGCCCTCGATCATAATGCGGGCAAGATTGAATTCTTCCTCACCGGACAAAAGCGGAACCTTACCGATTTCCTTTAAGTACATTCTGACGTGGTCTTCCAGCGCCATTCCCTCTCCCTGAAGCATTTGCTCCATATCTTGGCTGGTTTCCATGGCTTCCACTTCTTCTTCCGCCTTCAATTCGTCCAGATCGGGCGCTTCCATCATAAAGGAGGAAATGTCAACGCCGCTGGCTTCCAGCACGTCGTAGAGCCGTTCCAGCTGTTCGGATTCATATTCCACGTCCTCGAGCATCGCCATGATTTCGGAGCTTTTCAAGCTTCCCTTTTGTTTGCCTTTTTCGATGATGGCGTCAAAGGCGCGTTTGAGTTTCATTTCCGGAGAAATTTCCTCGACGGTTTCCTGTTCTAATTCTTTCTTCTTTGTCATTTTGAATCCTTTCTTGCTTTCTCCTGCCGAAGCTTAGAGAGCCAATCGGCGCTCAGCGGATCTTTTCTCATTTCTTCTTTTTTCTGTTCTTCGGAAAGCCGCAAGATCAGTTCCAAGAGGACGTCGGGCGCGTTATTGCCCAGCTCCTCGCGCTTTTTCTTCATGCCTTCCAACTCCCCGATCTGATCGGGTGAAAAGCGGGCGTTGAGAGAGGAAAACGAAAATTCTGCGTTCTCGGCACTCTCTTCGAGCAGCGCTTCCAATACACTTCGGCAAAATTCGCATCGGAACAGCTCCGTCCGAAGAGAGGGGCGGATCTTGCGATCGTTTAGATATTCCGAGCGAAGCAACAGAATCCCCAAAATGTTTTCTTCCTTGGCGGCGCTGGATCGGAACCTCGCCTTGTCGGGATTCACCCGATTTCCCAGCCCCTGCGTCTTGCGCAGTTCGCGCTCCAGCTTTTCTTTTTCCTCGCGGCGCGCATCGCGCACGCTTTGTTTGCCCGCTTGGGTGCGGATAATCTCGGCGGGGATGCCGCAGATCTCGGCGGCGCGGCTGATAAACAGTTCTCTCTCCACCGGCGAATCGACACCGGAGAGCAGCTCCACCAGTTCTCGGATGAAGGCGTTTTTGCCGTCCATACTGTCCAGCGTATGCCGTTCGCGCAAGAGGGAAAATTGATATTCGATCGCGCCCTGCGCCTCGCGCACGCGCTTTTCAAACGCGCCTTTTCCGAAGGCGCGGATGAAGTCGTCCGGATCCTTGACCTCTTTTCCGTCCTCGGTCACGCCCGATAGGGTGATGACCCCGACGCGCACGCCCGTCTGCTGCAAGAGCCGAATCGCTTTGAGGGTGGCAGCTCTGCCCGCCCGATCCGAATCGTAACAGATCAGAACGCGCCGGGCGTAGCGGGAAAGCAGTCGGCACTGCTCCGAGGTCAGCGCCGTTCCAAGGGATGCCACCGCGCTCGAAACGCCGTGGGCGTGCAGGGACACCGCGTCCATATTGCCTTCGCACAGGATCAGTTCTTTTTCGGGGCTGTTTTTGGCAACGTTCAGACCGAAAATGACTCTTCCTTTTTTAAACACGGGCGTATCGTTGGTATTAAAATACTTCCGATCGCCCTCTTTCATCGGGGCAACCTGCCTTCCGCTGAACGCCACCACGTTGCCCGAAACGTCAATGATCGGGAATATGGCTCTGCCGCGGAAATAGTCGAATGGTTTTCCGGTTTTGGCGGACACCCCGCCCAAAAAGCCCTCGCGGATTTCTTCCATGCGATAGCCCTTGCCCGTCAGGTGACGCACGAGCGCATCCCAATCGCGGGGGGCATAGCCCAGACCGAAGCGCTTGATGATCGGCATCTTGAGCCCTCTTGCCAAAAGATAATCCAGCCCCTCCTTGCCCTTGTCGGACAAGAGATACTGATGCCAGAAGCGCGCCGCCTCGGCGTTCATCTCGTAAAAGCGTTTTTTGTCGACCTTTTTTTCAAAGGGATTGGAAACGGGCATCGGGAGCGAGGCGCGGTTGGCTAAATATTCCACCGCCGCCACGTAATCGAGATTTTCCATCTGGCGGATGAACGTGATCACGTCCCCGCCTGCGCCGCAGCCGTAGCAGTAATAATGGCTGGGGTTGGAATAGAGGGTAAAGGAGGGCGTCTTTTCATTGTGAAAAGGACAACAGCACACCAGATTGCTTCCGGCGCGCTTGAGGGTGGTATATTGGGCAACGATCTCTTCCAAGGGATTGCGAAGCACCACTTCCTGGATAAAGCTTTCGGGAATTCGCATCCGGAAACCTCCTTTTTTCTTTTCTTACTCCTATATACGAACAAAATCAAAATTTCACTTTTTTTCGTTAAAATTTTTTTGCATTCCTTGTGCCAAAAAGCAAAAATATGCGGAAAAAGACAAAAGACGAAAAAAGGGAAAACCCCGGTTTTCCACAAGAAGAAACAGGGTTACGCCCGAAAAGAAAGGGGTAAATACTGGGTTTTTCCCACAATCCACAAAGTTTTCCACAGGCAAAATCCATTTCACCTGTGGAAAACTATTTTTCAAATATTTATTGTTTGGGGCAAAAAAGCGCATCTTCCGGCGCGCGGATTTCCACCCCGTTTAAGTACGAAAGCGGGGATTGTGCGGGGGGATGGAAGACAATGCGATGCGCAAAGAGCGCCTGATAGGAAAAATCGGGGTCGGCGCGATCCGTTCCGTATTTGGAATCGCCCACCAGCGGATGGTGAAAATACGCCATCGTGGCGCGGATCTGATGGGTTCTGCCCGTGTGGAGCAAAATGCGCACCAGCTCGCGATCGCGCACATCGTCGTAATACACGGGGTGCACCTCGGTGATCGCGGTCAGGTAATCGGGCTTGGGCACGGGGGACACTTCCACGCGATTTTGTTCGCTGTCTTTTTTCAAATACAGCGTCACGCGGTTTTTCCCCTCCCACGCGCCGTGGATCCACGCAAGGTATTCTTTTTCCACGAGCCGATCGTGAATGAGAAGATTCATCTCCCGCAAAGAGGCTGCGTTTTTCGCACAGATGACAAGCCCGCGGGTGTTTCGGTCGATGCGGTTGCAAAGCGCAGGGGCAAAAGAATTTTCTTCTTCGGGACAAAATTCTCCCTTTTTATATAAATACGCTTTGATATGATCGATCAGGGTGCCGCTTTTCTGCACAGCATCGCTGTGGCAGGAGATGCCGACCTTCTTGTGACAGATCAAAACGTTTTCGTCCTCGAATACGACCGTAAGGCGCGGGGTGAGGTTTTTCCAATTTTCTTTCTCGTCCGAAAAGAAATCGGGCGATAAAAACAGCTGAAGCGTATCGCCCTGCTTTAAAATTTGACCCGGCTCGCAGCGCTTGCGGTTGACCTTGATCTTTTTGGTGCGAATGGCTTTATACAGCAGGGACGTGGGCAGAGAATTTGTGACCTTGAGAACGAATTTATCCACTCTCTGACCGGCGTCGTTTTCGTTGACAAGAAACAGTTTCATTCCTTATACGCCGTCACCGCACAGATTTTTAAGCCCTTTGCGGAAAAGGTGTTTTCATATTCCGTGCGAATGTTTTCCTCATTTTCATCGGATGCGTGCAGGTCGCGGCAGAGGTTTTCGCATCTCCAGCCGCAAGAGGCATAGTTTTCCAAAGACGATTCAAACAAAAGAACGTTGTCTGTTTTTTGACGGATATAGCCGCCATCCTTCAAAATTGTGCGGTACGCCGAAAGAAACGAGGGTGCGGTCAAGCGCCGTTTGGCATGACGCGCTTTCGGCCAAGGATCGGAAAAGTTCAGATAAATCACGTCCACTTCCCCGGGGGCAAAATACTCCGCCAGCTTTGCCGCATCGGCATTCAAAAACAGAACGTTGGAAAGCGATTCGGCAAACACCTTTTCCACTGCCAACAGCATCGCTTCACGGCAATATTCCACTGCCACGAACAGCGTTTCGGGATTCCGACGCGCCATTTCCAAAATAAACGCGCCTTTGCCGCATCCGATTTCCAGATGCAAGGGAAGATTTTCGCGGTTTTCCGCCTCGGAAAACAAGTTCCTCCACTTGCCCGAGCGAGTTTCGGGTTCGGTAACCAAAAGCGCCGAGCACACCGCCAAACGGTCTTCGGTGTGTTTTTTCTTTCTCATTCTCATTGTCGTTTCCTCTTGGTTCAATCACTTTTTTTCATTTTATCATTTTCGCCCCGCTTTTGCAAGAAAAACAACGAAAATTGCCCCTCCGAGCGCAAAGCGGTGCCAAATGCGAAGCATTTCCGAAAAAATCGGAGCAAAACGGCATTTTTTTGACTTTATTTGACCTTGACAAATCCGACTTTTTTGCTATAATATAGTTGAAAGTCAAAGAAAGTCAAAGTCAAAAGGGAGTCTGATATGATTTTATCGCAGAAAATTGCCCGTATGCTGGAAGAAATGCTGGAGGAGGCAGGAGGAGAGCTTTCCATCGTGCGCAACGAATTGGCGGAGCGCGTGGGCTGTGTCCCCAGTCAGATCAGTTACGTGATTACCTCCCGTTTTACTCCCGAACGCGGATATTTGGTGGAAAGCCGCCGCGGCGGCGGCGGATTTGTCCGCATCCGCAAGGTGCCGATGGGCGAGAACGAATATTTACTGCGTTTTTATCACGCCGTCGGAGCTGCGATTGATTTGGAAAGTGCGCGGCTGTATCTCTCGGAGCTGGTGGGTGCAGGAATCCTTTCCCAAAGAGAGGGAAAACTGCTCCTGACCTGTCTGACCGATCTTGCGCTCGAATCCATTCCGCGTGCAGAGCGCGGCGCGCTTCGCGCTCGGATGCTTCGCACCGCGATTTTGGAACTGTTGGCAGAAAACACGAAAGGAGTTACCTTATGACCTTATGTGAAAAATGCAATCAAAACCCCGCAAGCGTTCATTATACCGTGACGCTCAATCATAAAACCACAACGCTTCACCTGTGCGCGCACTGCGCGGCGAAAATGGGTCTGGGAAATCCCACTTCGGCTTTGGGCGAGGATTTATTTTCCTCCTTTCCCCTCTTTTCGCATCTTGCCGCCCCCAAACGCGAAGCAGATGAAACCTGCCCTCGCTGTCACAGCACCTTGGATCAGATTCGCAAAAAGGGCGTGTTCGGCTGCAGCGAATGCTACGACACCTTTGCGGAAAAACTGGATTTGAAACCCTTTGTCGGAGAGGGCTATCGCGGCAAAAAGCTTGCCGAGAGTGCAAACGCACCCGCGGCAAAGCAGAAAGAGAAAGCCGACCCGATCGCCTCGCTTCGCCAAAAGCTTGCGCAGGCGCTGAAAGAAGAAAACTACGAAGAAGCCGCCCGACTTCGGGATGAGATCCGAGCAGGGGAGGGTGCGTAATGTATTGGTTTGAATTGCCGCAAAAAGAAAACGGCATCGTGTTATCCACGCGCGTTCGCTTTGCCCGAAATTTGGAAAACGTTCCCTTCCCTGCGCGTCAGACCGATTCGCAGCGGGAAGAGGTCTTTGAAACCGTCAGGGCGGCGTTCGCAGCCAAAAACCCGATGGCCGTTCCCTTTTCCGAGGTGGACGACGTGGTAAAAGAAGCGTACGTGCAGACCCATCTTGCCAGCCGCGCCCTTGCGGGCAAAGCCAAGGGAAGCGGACTTCTGCTCTCCCGCGACGGCAAGGTTTCCGTGATGGTCGGAGAAGAAGATCACATTCGTCTGCAGGTGATCCTGCCCGGAAAAGAACCGGAAGCCGCCCTTGCAACCGCCACGGAGTGGATGCAGGAAGCGGAAGCGCATCTTCCCATCGCCTATCGGGATGGGCTCGGGTATCTAACCTCCTGCCCCACCAATCTCGGCGCGGCGATGCGCCTTTCCGTGATGATTCATCTGCCTGCCATCACCGAAACGGGTGCGATGCCCACGCTCACCGCAAAGCTCGCCGATGCAGGGCTGACCGTGCGCGGAACCTTCGGGGAAGGCAGTCGCGAAAGCGGTTGCATCTATCAGATTTCCAATCAGATGAGCCGCGAAAAAACGCCCGAGGAAATCTGCTCCTCCTTCTCCCTTGTTCTGCAACAGGTGGAGGAGCTGGAACAAAAGGCAAAAGAAAAATTGATCGAGCAAAGCAGAGTCGCTCTGGAAGATCGGGTGATGCGCTCGCTCGGAATCTTACACTATGCGAAAAAAATGTCCTATTCGGAATTTATCAAGCATTTTTCGACCGTTCGCTTCGGACGGGAAGCGGGCTTTGCCGGATGCGAGGGGCTGGAGATTTTGGATCGACTGTTCGTCGAGCTGATGCCCGCTCCCATGCTTCTTCGCGACCGCAACCTTTCCGATGAAGTCGAACGGGATCAGAAACGATGCTCCCTTTTGCAGGAACACTTAAAAGAAAGGAGATAATCCTATGCAAGCAAATTTTTCGGAACACGCACAAAGAGCGCTTGAAAACGCGCAAAGCACGGCATCCTCTTTGGGTCACCGCTACCTCGGCTCGGAGCACCTGCTCTTGGGTCTTGTCTTGACCGAAGACAGTGCCGCCGCATCGCTCTTGGAAGAGGCGGGCGTCAGCTTTGACGCGGCGCGCGAGAAACTGGCAAACCTTGTCGAGATCGGCGAGCCGATCCAAAGCGATACCGCGGAAATCACCCCCCGCGCCCAGCGCATTTTGCAGGGTGCGGTCTATGAAAGCGCCAAGTATTCTTCTCAAACGGGAACGGAATTCATTCTCCTTGCCCTGTGTGCGGACAGCGACAGTCTTGCCGCACGCATTTTAGGGCTTTTGGGGGTGGATTTGACTTCGCTCTATAAGGCGTGCCGCGATTATATCCGTGAATGTGAAAAAATGGAACACACGTCGGACGGCTCTGCCAAGCCCAAAAAGGGCAAGAGCAAGCACCTTGCCAAATACGGTCACGATCTGACCGAGGACGCCAAGGCGGGAAAGCTCGACCCGATCATCGGAAGAGAGGTGGAACTGGATCGCGTGATTCAGATTCTCTCTCGCCGCACCAAAAATAACCCCTGTCTGATCGGAGAGCCGGGTGTCGGCAAAACCGCCATCGCCGAGGGTCTTGCCCAACGGATCGCGGAAGGTGCCGTCCCCGAAATGCTCTTGGAGAAAAAGGTCGTCACGCTCGACTTGGCGGCGATGGTCGCGGGAAGCAAATACCGCGGCGAATTTGAAGAACGCATCAAAAACGTCATTGACGAGGTCATCGAAAACGGGGACACCATTCTCTTCATCGACGAAATTCACACCATCGTGGGCGCGGGTGCCTCCGAGGGCAGTATGGATGCGTCCAATATTTTAAAGCCCGCCTTGGCAAGAGGTTCGCTTCAGGTCATCGGCGCGACCACCCTCTCGGAATACCGCACCATTGAAAAGGACGCGGCGCTGGAAAGACGATTCCAGTCCGTGACGGTGGGCGAACCCAGCGAAGAAGAAGCCCTTCTGATTTTAAAGGGACTTCGAGGCAAATACGAAGAGCACCACCGGCTCTCCATTCCCGACGAGGCGCTGGAAGCGGCGGTCAAGCTTTCCGCCCGCTATATCACCGACCGTTTCCTGCCGGATAAGGCGATCGATCTGGTGGACGAGGCGGCGTCCCGCAAGCGGATTCAAACCCTTGCCCCCTCCCCCGAGCAGAAAGAGCGGCAAGAGAAAATCGCGCGGCTGGAGGAAGAAAAAAAGCGCGCGGTCGAACAAGAAAACTACGAGCTTGCCGGTGAAACGCTCGGTAAAATCAAAGAAGAAAAAGCCGCGCTCGAAGCGCTGAAAGAAAAAAATGCACCGGGCGGCGTGCTCGGCGCGATCGGAGAAGAAGATATTGCCACCATCGTCACCCAATGGACGGGCATTCCCGTCAGCCGACTGCTGGAGGAAGAGGCAAGCCGACTCTGCTCGCTGGAAGAGATTTTGTCCTCCCGCGTGATGGGTCAGCGCGAGGCGGTGGAAGCCATTGCCCGCGCGATGCGCCGCAGCCGAACGGGGCTCAAGGACCCCAAGCGCCCTGCCGGCTCGTTCCTGTTTACCGGCCCGACCGGCGTCGGCAAAACCGAGCTTTCCCGCGCGCTGGCACAGGTGATGTTCGGCTCGGATGAAAAAATGATCCGCGTGGATATGTCCGAATTTATGGAAAAGCACTCCGTATCCAAGCTCATCGGCTCGCCCCCCGGCTACGTGGGCTTTGACGACGGCGGACAGCTGACGGAAAAGATTCGCCGCAATCCCTATTCGGTCGTTTTGTTCGACGAGATCGAAAAGGCGCATCCGGACGTGTTCAACCTCCTTTTGCAAATCTTGGAGGACGGGCATCTGTCCGATTCGCACGGGCGACGCGTGGACTTTAAAAACAGTATCATCATTATGACCTCCAACTGCGGAGCAAATAGTCTTGCCGTGAAAAAGACCTTGGGCTTTTCCACAGGGGAGGATGCCAAGGCACAGGATGCCGACGACGAAGAAAAGATTCGCCGCGCCTTAAAAGAAACCTTCCGTCCCGAATTTTTGAACCGACTGGACGAGATCATCGTCTTCCACCGTCTGGGCAAGGAAGAAATTGCTGCCATTGCGGCAAAAATGCTTCGCGAGGTGGCACTGCGCTTGAGCGACAACAGCCGCATCACCCTTTCCTTTGACGATGCCGTTGCCGAAAAACTTGCCGAAGAGGGCTTTGACCCCGTGTACGGCGCCCGACCCTTGCGCCGCGCCATCCAGCGCAAGGTGGAGGATTCCCTTTCCACGTATCTGCTCTCCGGCACCTTCCGCGAGGGGGATCATCTTCTCGCCTCCCTTGCCGAGGACGGCTCGATTTCGTATCAAAAGCAGTAATTGGCTGAAAACAAAAAAAGAAATGCCTACTTTCTATCAAAGAAAGTAGGCATTTTATTTAAGAAATCAGGCCCGCGAAGAAGACTTCTTTTTCTGCCGCAAGGGCACGAGAGGCAAAATCGTGCATATCGCGCACTGAAACCGGTTCGGTCCTGTATCCCTCGCCCCAAGGCGCTTTCTTCAACGAAAGGAAGAAGGGATCGGTGACAAAATCGGTTCTCAGGTAATACTCGTGTTTTTCCGTGTCGTTTGCGATGCAAACGTCGTCCATCGCTTCGTTGTAAAGACCGCCCAGACCCAAGTTTACGTCCACACAGTCCTGAACCACGGCGTAGCCCGTGGGATAGCGTCCCGCGCCCGCACCGATGAAGTGCGTTTTGCCGATGTGCGTACCGACAAAGGAAATCAAATTGTCACAGCCGTGAAGATTGCCCTCGGGCGTTTGATCGGAAACGAGCGTCGGTTCGACCCAAGCGGCAACCGAATCTCCGTTTTCGCCCGTGCGGCATGCCTTGCCGATGAGCTTGAGCATATATCCTTTTTCCTTGCAAACGGTAAGGTCTCTTTTTTTCACGTAGCGGATGCCAAAGCAGTCCACCGCCTCGTCGTCCAGCGCCACGCCGAACGCGATGTTCGCGGAGAGCGTGGTTTTGTGGCGGGTGTCAAGCCCGTCGATATCCGAGGTGGGATCGGCTTCCGCAAAGCCGAGCTTCTGTGCCTCACGAAGCGCCTCGTCAAAGGAGCTGCCGTGGCTGTCCATCGCATCCAAAATATAGTTGGTCGTACCGTTCATAATGCCCGATACTTCTTTTAGCTCGCTGACCCGATGGGCACGCTCAAGATTCACCAGCCAAGGAATGCCGCCGCCTGCCGCCGCGGTAAAGCGAAGCGAAACGCCGTTTTCGCGGGCAAGGGCAATCAAGCGCCGATAGTGCATACTCACCATCAATTTATTGGCGGTGACCACGTTTTTCCCTGCTTTCAGGGATGCGCACACAAATTCAAAAGCGGGGTGCATACCGCCGATCAGCTCCACTACGGTATCAATCGAAGGATCGGATAAAATCTCGTTGACGTCCTTCGTTACTTTCGCGCTCGTCACTTCCGGCAAGGGGCGAAGGTCCAGTACGTATTTTACGTCCATTCCGGGCATTTGCGCCAGAATGTCAAACACGCCCTTTCCGACCGTGCCGAAGCCAAACAATCCAATGTTCATTCATTTCCTCCCAGTGTTTTCCGAAAACAGCGTCGATCGGGGTCGAACAAGAGTCGAAACGCTCGCATTTTAAGGAAAAAGTACATATTGTAATAGGTAACATAAATTGCACGAAAAGTCAAGTCATTTTTTGCAAAGAAGCGCGGGGAGGCACTGCACCGTCCGATATTGTCTTTTTTTGCCAAAAAGGGCGCGATCTTGGCAAAAAAAGGAAAAACCCTTGACGAAACGGGCTTGATCGAATAAAATTGTAATATCGAAAATACCTTTTGGTAACAATAAAAACGGAGGATCGAACATGAGCGAAAAAGAATTGGAATTTCAAGACGATTTGGAACCCGATCGCGTGACCCTGACCGACGAAGAAGGGGTGGAAAGAGAATTTGACATCATCGGAACCTTGGAGATGGACGGCAACCAGTATTTTGCACTGGTCGCAGTGGACGGAAACGAAGACGAGTACATCGTTTTGAAGGCCGTGGAAGAAAACGGCGAGGAAGTTCTCATCACCATTGACGATGACGACGAATTCGACAAAGTTGCCGATGCGTTCGACAACGAAATGATGGAAGAGTTCGATCTGGACGCTCCGGTCGAGGATAAATAATTTTTTCCTGCCCTTCCCGTGATGGAGGCGATAATAAACCTACAAATTGAAATTGGAGCCCGACTTCTCGAAGCGGCTGCAGACCTCCCCGAATCGGGACGATGGGAGCACACAAGCAAGAGAGAGGGCCCCGCCCCTGGCTCGTGGGGTTTTTCATTTCCCTTCACACGGTTGCGGTGGGTCACAACAAAGAAAAAGCGTTGCATTTGCAACGCTTTTTTGTTTTTCATTGGGAAGGGTGGGCATTTTTAATTGGGAAGCGTGGGCGCGACCGGCACGGTGGCAAAATCAACCGGTGCCGAGTCGGTCTGCGGATGGAACTGCATGCCCGGTGCAAGATCCTGACGGAAGGTCAGAACGTTTGCCGCGAGGGGCGCGGATTCTTCAAAGGTAAAGCAGTTCATTTTATCGGTGAAAAAGTCAACGGGCAGATACAAAACGTCGTCCTTTAAAAATACGTCCTCCTTCAGACAAACGCGCTCGCCGTTGACGATGGCGCCTTGACTGCCCAGATAAAAGGTGGCGTATTCTCCCGTGTCGCAAATCAAAAACGAGCGGGTCTGATAATCCCCGAATTGGCTGATTGCCATATAGCGCTCCAAAAAGGTGATCGGCAGATACACCTTTCCGGCGAAATTGACCGCCTCCGCTTCGAGCTTGGCGTCTTGCTTGCGCTCGCCTTGGGTGAACAAAAGCACGGGAAGCGCCTCCTCGTTTCCGTCGGAGCGACCGACAATGGAAAGTCCGACCCAGCACCAATAAAGCAGGGTGAACAAAAGTCCCGCGACCAAGGAAAGGCGGAACAGGCGCGAGCGCCTTTCTTTGCGAATGCGTGCCTGACGGCGGGCTTCTTCGCGCTGCTTTTGCTGTTTTTCCCGACGAAGCTCGGCCATGCGGCGTCGCTCCTCCTGCGAGGGATGTGCGCCGTGCTCTCTCATGCGCTTTCCCGAAGGCACGCGAGGCGTTTGTCTTTGTGTGTTGCGTGGAACCTGTCTTGGCATGCCGCATCTCCTTATCACTGTCTTGTGTTCAGTATATCATATCCGATCTTGCGCGTAAAGCCCCAACGAAAAATTTTCTTTGCCCGCACCGCCTCGCTGCTCATCCAACCTGCGTTTTCCCCGTTTCCTCCGCTTCGGGTGCCGAGAGCGAACTTTCTATTGCTTTTTTTTAAAAAATATGTTACAATATCGTGAAAAGTGGATTTTTATCCGATTCTTTCGGGTAAAAGGCGAAGCAAATTGCAGAAGAAAGGATTCTTGCCATGGCAAACAAAATTCTGGTTGTGGACGACGATTTTAACATCTGCGAAGTATTGAAATTGTATTTGGAAAACGACGGGTACGAGGTCAAGTGTGCCGGTGACGGTACCGAAGCGCTCGATGCGTTCAAGATCTTTGAGCCCGATTTGGTTCTGCTTGACATTATGATGCCGAAAAAAGACGGCTGGCAGGTCTGCCGCGAGATCCGCGAACAGAGTGCAAAACCCATCATTATGCTCTCCGCCAAGGGCGAGGTGTTCGACAAGGTTTTGGGTCTGGAGCTGGGCGCAGACGACTTTATCATCAAGCCCTTTGATATGAAAGAGGTTGCCGCACGCATCAAGGCGGTGCTTCGCCGCTGCAACATCAGCGAAAACTTCAACAACGAGGACGTCATCAAATTTGACAACCTCGAAATCTCCAAACAAAAATACGAGCTGAAATTGGCGGGAAAAGTGGTGGATATCCCCCCCAAGGAATTGGAGCTTCTCTTTTTCCTGACCTCCAATCACAACCGCGTTTTCACGCGGGATCAGCTCCTTGATCGCGTTTGGGGCTTTGACTACGCAGGAGAATCCAGAACCGTTGACGTTCACGTCAAGCGCTTGAGAGAAAAGCTGGACGGCGTCAGCGATAAATGGATCCTGAAAACCGTTTGGGGCGTAGGATATAAATTCGAACTTCTTTGATTTTTTGACTTCTTCTGCCGCTAACGCAGGAAAGCACGTTGATTTTAGCCCTGCGCTCTCGGTTTCGGGAACGCAGGGCTTTTTTGAAATACACGTTTTGAGGTCTTTATGAAAAAACAGAAATTGACTTCGTATTATTTTTTGTTTTTCCTCGCCTTTCTCTTGATTTTGACCGGTGTTTTCTTCTTTTATCGCAACTGGTCCGACTTTGTTGCCGAAAAGGAACAGAACACGGTTTTGGACAGCAGCGCGCACAATCTCAATCAGCAGATCACGGCGATGCTTACCCTGACCCATCAAGACTTTCAATATCTGTTGGAAGAAGAAGGCGTTCTTTTGTTTGATGCGCTGGAAGCCCAGCGCAACCGGCAGGATATGCATCTTTTTATCACCGATCACAACGGCAAAATTCAAACGGCGTCCTTCGGCGCGCCGCACGGCACCCTTTCCGCCAGAAGCGTTTCCCTTGCCACGGACAAGGGGCGAGGGGGACAGAATTTTGTTTCGGATCTGGACGGCTTTTACCCCGAACAGAGAGTGTTTCGTGCCGTCGTGCTGGAAAAAGAGCATTCTCAGACCCATCGGCAAAGAGTCGGTCTCATCCTCATTTCTTTGCCCCAAAGCTTTACCAACACCGCGATGCAAAAGACCATCGACACGCTCTTTATCCTCTCCCTTGCCGCGCTTTTTCTTTTGGCGCTCGGGCTCTTTTGGATTCACGTGCGCTTTCTGCGCCCCCTGCACGCCCTCGATCGGGCATCCGAGGCCTTTGCCAAAGGCGATTTCTCCCTGCGGCTACCCGAGGAAAACAGCGGCAGCATCACGCCGATTTTCCGCACGTATAATCAATTGATCGAAACGGTGGAAAAAAACGAGGCGGCTCGCCAAACGTTCGTTTCCAACATCTCCCACGATCTGCGCACGCCCCTGACGACCATCAGCGGTTTTGTTCAGAATATGCTGCAGGGCACCATTCCCCCCGAGCGCCTGTCTCATTATTACAAAATCATTTTGGACGAGGTTGACCGACTGGGCCGTCTGGTGCAGACCCTTTTGGAAACCAGCCGGATGGCTTCGGGAGAAAGAAAATACAATTTTGCACCCATGGATCTTTGCGAATTGAGCCGCATTACCCTGCTCTCCTTTGAGAAGCGGCTGGAAGAAAAACAGATCGAAGTGATGTTCTTTTCTTCGCAGGATTCCATTTTCGTCCGTGCCGATCAGGACGCCATCCAGCAGGTCGTTTACAATCTGATGGACAACGCCATCAAATTCACGCCGCCCCAAGGGCGCCTGTCGTTGGAAATCGTCCAGCAGGAAAAAAAAGTGTTCTTTGCCATCACCAATTCCGGCGACGGCATTCCGGAAGAAGAATTGAGCAATCTCTTCGACCGCTTCTACAAATCCGACCGAAGCCGAGGACTGGATAAAAAAGGAATGGGTCTGGGACTTTTCATTGCCAAGAGCATCATCAACGCACACGGTGAGGAGCTTTGGGTGGAAAGCAAGGTCGGCTCTTACACGCAATTTGTTTTCAGCTTGGAAGAGGTCAAACAAAAAACAAAGAAAATCAAATCCGTGAAGGATGAAGAATAAAGGAAACAAACCATGCAAAACAAACCCGAACTTCCCTTTCTGCAAAACGAGGGGGATGAAGCAGAAATCAAACGCTACGGCGGCTATTCCGCGCGAATGCACTACGAGCAGAACAAAGAAAAAAGAAAAAAACGGCTCCGCACGCTCCTGCAGCTGGTGCTGATCTTGGTTCTGTCCGTTTTTGCGGTCTTCGGAGCCGTTTCTCTGATCCGGGGTGACTTTTTCCGTGAAACGGCGCCCAACACGTCGGAGGATTCCAACAGCATCAAGGTTCCCACGCAGCAAGAGCTCAGCCAAATCGTTTGGGAGCCGGAAAAAATGCTGGAGGAGGTGGACCTGTCCTTGGTCACCGTTCAGCTGACCGCCGCAGACGGCTCCCGCCGCTTTGGCTCCGGCTTTTTGATCGCAGAAGACTACGTCCTGTGCTCCACCACCCTGATCGACGCCGCGTCGAGCCAATGTGACATTTCGGCAAACACCGTAGAAGGCATTGGCTATTCGGCGAGCGTAGAAGCGGTGGTGAACGAGCTGGGAATGGCGCTTTTGCGACTGGATTCCTCGTTCGGCAACTCCCCCGTATCGGTGGGTAATTTTTCCTTTGTGGAGCGCGGAGAAACCCTCTTTGTGTGCGCTCCCTCCAATACCAAGGAGTTTCCCGGCACCGCCCTTTCGGGCATTGCCGCTTCCACTGCCACCACCTTCAAAACCGACGTCAACGGCAAAAGCACGTCCGTTCCCGTTCTGTTTTTGGATATTGCCCCCAACGAATCCGTGTGGGGCGCGCCGGTGGTTGACGTCGCAGGAAACGTCATCGGCTTTTGTTCCCACGTGGTTCCCAGTCCCTTCGGCGACTTAATTCCGGTCGTTTCCATCCACGTTGTCTACACCATCGTCAACGAAATTCTGGGTGACTGAAAAGGAGATCCCTTATGCAACTGAACGATAACATCAAGCTCTTGCCGGAAACGGGGCTTTCCATCAAAAAACGAGTGGCTGAGTTTTTGGGTTCGTACCCTGACGCCACCTTGATCCGCCTCGATCAGGATTTGATGAATATGCCCCTGCCGACCATCGTGACCGAGGAAATGAAACGCGCGGTCGACGAGGTTGCCGCCCCCTTCGGGGAGCGCCTGTCCAGCCCTTGGTCGGGATACCGGAGCTTGAAAGAGAGCATCGTCAATCACTTGTCGAAGCGCGGAGTCGACGTTTCCGAAAACGACGTTTTCATCACGAGCGGGCTGGAAAGCACGCACGCGTGTCTGGCACAGCTCTTCGGCCCGGAAAACAACGTCCTTTTGCCCGATCCCTGCCAGCGCAATCTTTCGGAGCTGCATCGCTGCTTGGGCAGAAGTCTTGCTTTTGTCCGCGCAACCCCCGAAAACAATTTCATTCCCTTGCCCGACACCTCAAACGAGGATCTGATCTACCTTGCCTCTCCCTGTCCGGTGACCGGTGTGGCAATGGATCGCGAAAGTATGCAAAAATGGATCGATTGGGCGAACGAAAACGACAGCGTGATCGTTCACGACGCGTCCCTTTCCGAATACGTCGACGACGAGCGATACCCCCGCTCCATTTATGAGATCGAGGGGGCAAAAAACTGCGCCATTGAGGTGTTTTCCTTCGAAAAGGGCTACGGCGTGCGCGAACTGAAAATCGCTTACGTCATCATTCCCGCCGCGCTGATGCGCCAAGACACCCGCATCCGCGATCTTTGGTGCGCCCGTCAGCCGGCAACCGCCACCCCGCCGAGCTTTGTGATGCAGCGCGCCGCGCAAATGCTCTTTTCTCCCGAAGCGGCGGAAAGCACGAAAAAACTGATCCATCGCATCAAAAAAGTCGCCTTCACCCTCTCCCAAGGCCTCACGGACGCCGGCATTCCCAACGTGGGAAGCAGCACCAGCCCCTTCATTTGGGCACAGTGTCCGCAGGAAAAGAGCGCGTGGAGTTATTTTGATACCTTGCTGGAGCAAGCGGGCATCGTGGTCTCCCCCGGCTCTCTTTACGGCTACGGGGGCGAGCGCTTTTTCCGTCTGACCGCGTTCGGAATGCCCGACGAAGCGCAGGAAGCCGTTCGGCGCATCGCCTCTCTCCTAAACCGCCCTCCGGTGCAGGAAACCGAGCCGCCTTCTGCCGAACAAACGGCAAAAATGCTCTTTTCTGAATAGTTTTTCCATATCTTTTGTGGAAAAGAAATAACATTCTTTCGTTTTTTTCGTCACAACTGACGAAAAAAGAGAATTTGGGTGCTTTTCCTTGCAAAAAAGTAAGAAAAATTATATAATTATGAAGACGAATTATCTCATCAGAAAGGGTTTACCCCTTTCTTTCAGGAGGAATTTTATGAAAATGAATCGCAAGAATGTATTCGCCCTCTTGGCGCTGATGCTCATTTGCGCTTGGGTTTTGCCTATGCTGACCGCTTGCGGCGGCGGCGGATTGGAATTGCCCACCGAAGAGGAAGAAACTCTGACGCAGGAAGCGGTCCTTCCGACGATGGAAATTCCTGTGCCCGGTCAGACACAGACCGAAGATGCCGCGCAGAAAGAGCTGGAAGAGGCGAAGAAAGATCCCATGTGGGACTATATCCCCCCCGAAAACTATATGGATTACAGCAATCTGCCCAGCTTGAATTCTACGGCGAACATCGGCACGAAGGGCTCGATGGTAGTCCGCGGCGGCAACTCGATGGTCAGCTATTACGTCTATCAGCAGCAGATGGCTGCCACGGATAAGGATCGCAACAGCGCTTCGGTGAAGAGAACCTTTGCGGAAAAAGAAATGCGCGGTATGCTCTCCGTTCTTTGGACCCCCGAAGAAGACGTGACCTACAGCTACCACGAAAAGGCATACGCCCCCAACTCCAGTAACGTGATGGAGCGCAACAACACCAACTTTGCCCTCAATCAGATCACGCTGGAAAAAGGCAAAATTTATCAGGGTCTTCCCTATACCAACGGTTCGAACAACGCAGCGGCGTTTGTTTTGGGTGCAACCCAAAGCGGTGACGTTTACACCGTTCCGCTCAACTCCGAGATCCTCTCCGGTTCTTCTTCCGGAGCTAACTACGCAAACTCCGGTTATATCAATTACACCGCGCGTCTCGGTATCAACGATTCCGACGCCCTGCTTTGGGCTTGGTCGCCGGTTGCGCCTTCCTTGAGATTCATTGATACCGCAACCATGACCGTGAAAAACGGCGTTCTCCCCGTCGGTTCCTACAAACAGAGCGCAGACGGAAAAGCGCTTTCTTCCCTTGCTGATGCAACTGACGGTATCGTTTCTCTCAACGGAGACGAAACCATGCTCGAATCCTATGCAAAACTGCAGAAGGCAGACGGTCTTGTAACCGATACCGCTTCCTTCGACCACGCGATGATGGTCGTTTCCGTTACCGTTGAAAAGGATAAAGACGGCAAGATCGATCCGGCCAAGAGCTACGTTACCGTGCTCGAGCAGACCGATGCCAACTTGGTTCAATATCAGAATCTTTCTTCGGACAAGAAAGAAGAAGAAAAAGATAAGACCTTGGTTGTAGGTAACCTCGACAAGACCTACACCTTCAAGGAACTTCTCGACGGAAGCTATCTGCCCGTTACCTGCAAGGAACTGAACGAAGACGGCTCCGCTGACAACCCCGTTTATCACGACTACTATCGCGTTTCTTCCTCTTACTCGAAATCCACTCTCTTTTCCAGCTACGTTTACACCGATCGCCGTGTGGTTTATCTGACCCAGACTGTGACCGATAAGGATGGAAAAGTGGTGATGGATACCACCCTGTTCCCCACCGAACTTGGTATTCTGAACGGAAAAGCAGGTATTGCATCCGGTATCAATGAAATCGAAACCGCTCTGGCTCGATGGGACGATACCACCGAAAAGAATCTGCGCCTCGGCGATACCGCAACAAGCGTCTTCACCTCCGGCAAGACCTATCACACCGAGCTGAAAGCCCTTTTGGTTTCCGGTGAATACGTAACCCTGCGCGATTACGAATTCCAGTTTTAATCTTCTCCGTTAAAAAACGGCTTCCGAAGAAGCCGTTTTTCTTTTTCTTGAAATCTTCTTTACGCACACCCTCTTTTGTGCTATACTAAAAGAAATTCATCAAAGGAGTTTTTGAATGACGTTTCTTTGGACCACGTTTTGGGGAAAGGTTCTGATGACCTTTCTGATTTCTATGGTTCCCTTTATCGAACTGCGCGGCGCCCTGCCCGTTGCCGCGGCGAACGGCTTGGATTTTGCCGTTGCGTTTCCCGTGGCAATCGTGGGCAATCTCGTGCCCGTCCCTTTTATTATCCTCTTTATCCGCAATATTTTCGCTTGGATGCGCCGTCATCTCCCCCAGCTCAATTCCCTTGTCGATCGGCTCGAAGAAAAAGGAAAGAGCAAAAAAGAGCGCGTCATGCGGGGTCTGTTTTGGGGTCTGTTCGTGTTTGTGGCAATTCCCCTGCCCGGAACCGGTGCTTGGACGGGGGCGCTCATTGCTGCTATGCTCGACATCCGTTTGAAAAAGGCGTTTCCTGCCATCGCGTTCGGTGTTCTCTGCGCAGGCGTGATTATGGCTACCCTTTCCTACCTCATCCCCGGTTTGTTCTTTTAAAGGGTTTTATTCATACAATGGGGCTATCGCCCCATACCCCAAAAACTTTTGTAATAAAAAATTTAAAAATTCTCATTATAAATTTTCTTTGTCACCCTTTCTTTTGGAAAAGAAAGGGTGGTTGAACGTTTTCTTTGCCTACTTTCTTTTGAAAAAGAAAGTATGTTTTTCTTTGGCTTACCTTTCTTTTTGGAAAAAGAAAGGTAAGTTTTTTATAAGAAAATTCACGGTATCGCAATTTCGTATGGTATAATATATAGCGTTTCGAAATTTCGTATTTTTGTCTCCTTTTTGCGAAAAGAAGCGCGCTCTTTTCGCCGGAGAAA
>JAZNNH010000087.1:0-7485 GCA_045580105.1 Eubacteriales bacterium
CGCCTTTTTAACCACTCCCGACCCGGAACTGCTGTTCGGTCTTTTTGATGCGATGCGCAAGGCAAAGGTCGATACGGTGATTATGGAAGCATCCAGCCACGCATTGGCACTTCACAAGCTCGAAGGCATTTTCTTTGACGTCGGCATTTTCACGAATCTGACGCAGGACCACATCGATTTTCACGAAACGATGGAAGAGTATCTCGAAGCCAAAAAGAAACTGTTTGCCGTGACGAAACTCGGCATTTTTAACCGCGACGACGATAGCTTTTCCAAAATTACAAAAGACGTTCCGTGCGAAATCAAAACCTATTCCGCCAAATCGGAAAAATCCGAATACGGAGCAGAAGAGATTCTTTCCCACGATGAAAACGGCATTCGCTATCTCTTGCGTCATCCCGACGGCAGAGAGGAAATCGAACTTCCGATTCCCGGTACCTTCAACGTCTATAATTCCTTGGCTGCCATTTCGGCGGCGATGGAATGCGGCATTCCCTTTTCCATTGTGGAACAAGCCCTCTCACAGATGCAGGGGGTAAAGGGAAGAATCGAGCGGATCCCGACCGAAACTCCCTTTTCGGTTTTTATTGACTTTGCTCATACGCCCGATGCTCTCGAAAATATACTGAAAACCCTTCGCGGGTTTACCAAAGGGCGGCTGATCACCCTGTTCGGTTGCGGCGGAGACCGCGACCGCGCCAAACGTCCGATTATGGGACGGGTCGCGTGCCGGATGAGCGATTTTGTGATTGTCACCTCCGACAATTCCAGAAGCGAAAAAAAAGAAGATATCATCGCGGATATTCTGGAAGGGGTTCGGGACGAGGGAACGGAATTTGTTACCATCACGGACCGCACAAAAGCCATTTTCTATGCCATTGACTACGCTAAGCCGGATGACGTCATTTTGCTTGCGGGAAAAGGGCACGAAGAATATGAAATCGATGAAACCGGTAAGCACGAATATTCCGAAAGAAAGATCGTTTTAGAATATATTGGAGATAAAAACTGATATGACGTTAACACTTTCTGAAATCGCTGCAGCAGTTGGCGGTGCGCTTTATGGAAACGGGGATAAGATCATCGGCGGTATTTCTACCGATTCGAGAAAAGTATCCTCGGAAGAAATCTTTATTGCTTTGCGCGGTGAGCGTTTTGACGGGCACGATTTTGTATCGAGCGTGAAGGGCGCTTGCGCGGCTGTTATGACCGAAGAAATGGTAGACGGACAGGATCACATCTTGGTTCCCGATACGCTCAAGGCCTTGGGTCAGCTTTCAGCATATTGGAAGAAGAAAGTATCTCCTGCCATCACCGTCGGTATTACCGGCTCTGTGGGAAAAACCACCACGAAAGAGCTGATTGCGTCGGTTTTGAAGGGAAAATATAAAACGCATTTTACCACCGGCAATCTCAACAACCACATCGGTGTTCCCATCACGCTCATTCGCATCGATCAGGACTGCGAAGCCGTGGTTTGCGAAATGGGAATGAGTGCAAAAGGGGAGATCGAGTATCTGACGGGACTGGTTCGTCCGAATCTTGCGGTTATCACCAACATCGGCACCTCCCACATCGAACAGCTCGGCTCGCGCGAGGGAATCTTGGAGGCCAAGCTTGAGATCTTAGCGGGAATGGAAAAGGGAAGCACCATCATTTTGGATGGCGACGAACCTTTATTGCGAAGCGAAAAGGTGCAGGGAATGCTGGAAGGATATCGCGTTGTCTACGTCGGCTTCCATCCCGGAAACGAGATCTATCCTCTGGATATTTACAAGGCACCAGATCACCTGTCTTTCGACGTGATTTCCAAGGAAAAGGAATTCCGCGTGACCGTCCCTGCCATTGGGGATCATTTCATTAAAAACACCCTCTTTGCCGTAGCAGTCGGGCTGGTTTCCGGCGTTGCGGAGGAAGATATTAAAGCAGGTATTTTGGCATATTCCCCCTCGGGACTTCGCCAAAAGATTTATGAAAAAGACGGCGTTCGCATTATCGCGGATTGCTACAATGCTTCTCCCGAATCCATGGAGGCATCCTTGAAGGTGCTTTCTTCCGCCGAAGGAAGAAAGATTGCCGTTTTGGGCGATATGCTTGAACTGGGATGCATCGCGGAAAGTGCCCATAAAAAAGTCGGTCAAATTGCCGCCGAGTGCGGAGTGGATCAACTTTTTACCTTCGGC
Source organism: Eubacteriales bacterium (assembly GCA_045580105.1). Lineage (GTDB taxonomy): Bacteria > Bacillota > Clostridia > Oscillospirales > SIG627 > RGIG5579. The sequence continues at coordinate 2,184 of JAZNNH010000087.1, forward strand.
AAGGTCAGCTATCACACAATGCTCGGTGCACTGGAAGCGGGAATGGAAAAAGGAAAAACGAAAAATTCCATTGACGCCCAAGAACTGGCAAGAGAGCTTTCCCAAATGCTTTGCCCCGGGGACACGGTGCTCTTCAAAGCCAGCAGAAGAATGAAACTTGAGGAAATCATTGCCCTTTGCGGCTTATCGGAATAGGAAATATGAAAACAGAAATTTGGATCTCGGTCGCGTCGTTTTTACTCGCGCTTCTCATCACCTTCCTTTTGGAGAAAAAATTCATTCCTTTTTTGATGCGCATCAAAATGGGACAGACCATTTTGGAAATCGGTCCTCGTTGGCATAAATCCAAAGAGGGAACTCCGACCATGGGCGGACTGTTCTTTATTGCAGGAATCGTCGTGACTTCCTTGGTGTTCGGCATCTCGAATTTGCTTCGCGGAGGGGATCTGCGACTGATTAAGGTTCTTGTGATGATGCTTTTATCGGGCGCAGTCGGCTTTATTGACGACTTTGTCAAGTTTGTGAAAAAGCAAAACAAGGGACTTTCCGCGATCCAAAAACTCGTCTTTCAATTTGCTATTGCGGCAATCTTTCTTTATTCGATGAAAGATTCCCTCTCCACGTCCATCGCTCTGCCGTTTACCGACTACCGTTTGGAATTGGGTATCTTTTATTGGGTGTTCGCCCTTCTGTTGATTGTGCTCACCACCAACGCCGTGAACCTCACCGACGGCATCGACGGTCTGGCGGCAGGCACCACCTTCGTTGTATTTTTCTTCTTTACCGTCTTGGCGTGTCTGTTCGGAAAAGGAGAGATGTCCGTTCTGTTTTCTTCCGTTTGCGGCGGTATGATCGGATTTTTGATTTACAATTACTATCCGGCGCGCATTTTTATGGGAGATACCGGATCGCTCTTTTTGGGAGCGGCGGTATGCGGCGCGGCGTTTTGGTTTGATTTGCCGCTGATCATCGTGACGGTCGGCTTTGTGTATCTTTGGGAAGCTGCCAGCGTGGTACTTCAGGTCCTCTCGTTCAAATCAACGGGAAAACGCATTTTCCGTATGGCACCGTACCATCATCATTTGGAGATGGGCGGTTGGAAAGAAACCCGCATCGTAACGCTTTCGGTGATTGTCACAGGCGTTCTGTGTGCGTTGTCTTACTGTCTGTATTTTATTTAAGAATTCTCTGAAAAACGCGAGAAGAAAGGAGTAGATATGGCAAGTGTATTACCGAAAAAGGACCCGCAAACGGTAACGCGTCCGAAGAAAAGTAAAAAAAGTCTGCTCCCGCAACGCAAACCTCGCTCGGTACAGCGTCTTCGATCGGGCATTGACTGGCCGTTCGCGGTTCTGGTGATGATCCTGCTTTCGATCGGAACCATTTTCGTGTTTTCCTCCAGCTACGTTTATGCCAAATACAATTACGACGACAGCTATTTTTTCATTAAAAAGCAAATTTGGTGGGTCTTGGGTGCGATTCTCATTCTCTATATCGTACCCCGAATCGGCGACTATTTGATCTTGAAAAAGTTCGCCCAGCCCATTTTCTTTATCTCCTACGTTCTTCTTTGCTGCGTGTTCCTGTTCGGTGCCGATGCCAACGGTGCAAAGCGATGGATCTATTTTGGACCGATCAGTGTTCAGCCCTCGGAGATCGTAAAGTTTTCCGTTATTTTGTTAACCTCCAGCTATATCGTTTGGCTGGAAACCAAAGGAAGAGATCTGATCCGCACCTTCCGCTACGGCATCCTGCCCTTCGGTGTTTTGGTTTTGATGATCGGTCTTCCTTTGTATAAGCAGCCCCACCTCTCGGCGATGATCATCATCTTCGCTTTGATCTACATTTTGATGTTCCTTGGCGGAGTCAAGGGAAACATCCTTGCCGGAGGTCTAGGCGTCGGCGGCGCCCTGATGCTTATTTTGATTTTGTTCACCAGTCACGGACAGAGCCGAATCAACGCGTGGCTCCATCCGGAGCTTGATCCCTTGGGTGACGGCTGGCAGCCCCTGCAAAGCTTGTACGCCATCGGCTCGGGCGGTCTTTGGGGCGTTGGCTTGGGTCAGTCCAAGCAAAAGCATTTGTATTTACCGGAGCCGCAGAACGACTACATTTTTGCCGTTATCTGCGAAGAGATGGGCTTTGTGTTTGCCGTTGCGGTGATTTTACTGTTTGTGATGCTCATTTGGCGCGGCTTTACCGTTGCGAAAAACGCGCCCTCCAAGTTTTCTTCCTTGCTGGTTATGGGAATCATGATTCAGGTGGGAATTCAAGTGTTCTTGAACATCGGCGTGGTAACCGGTGCGCTTCCCAGTACGGGTGTGTCCCTGCCGTTCTTTAGCTACGGCGGTTCCTCCCTTCTCATTTTAACAGCAGAAATGGGCGTTGTTCTGAACGTATCCCGTTATTCGTATACCGAAAAAGCATAGTTTCTTCTTCATAAACGGAGGTATTTGCGTGAAAGTTGTATTCAGCGGCGGTGGCACCGCAGGTCATATCAATCCGGCTCTTTCCATTGCCAAAAAAGTTCTGGAGAAAGCACCCGACAGTCAGATTTTGTTCGTCGGCACCCCCACCGGAATGGAAAATAAGCTCGTCACCAAAGAGGGCTTTGCCATTCGTCACGTGGAAGTGAAGGGCTTTCAAAGAAAACTGACCCTTCAAAATCTGAAGGTTGCGTATTTAGCAATCACCAGCATCGGGCAGGCAAAAAAGATTCTCAAAGAATTTCGTCCCGACGTTGTCATCGGCACCGGCGGTTACGTATCTTGGCCGGTACTTCGTGCCGCCACCAAAATGAAGATCCCCACCCTTATTCACGAGCAAAACGCAAGACCCGGCTTGACGACCCAACGGCTGTCCAAATTTGTAGATCGCGTTTGCTTGTCGTTCGAGTCCTCGCGCGACTTTTTGCCTTGCAAGAAAGAAAAAACAGTTCTTTGCGGAAATCCCGTCAACGGACTTGTCAATACCACCACACGCGCAAAAAGCCGCAGCCAATTAGGCATTACCGGCCCGTTTTTGGTTTCCTTCGGCGGTTCTCTCGGTGCGCGTGTCATCAACGAAACCGTCTATGAACTGGCAAAGCGCTATTCGGCGCGTCAACCGCTCTTTCACACCCACGCATTCGGTGCAAGAGAATACGATTCGTGGATGGAAAAAGAGAAAAAAGACGGAATTTGCCGTTTCGGAAACGTTCGCTTCTGCGACTATATCTACGATATGCCCCGTCAGCTTGCGGCGGCGGATCTGGTCATCTGCCGTGCCGGCGCCATCACCTTGGCAGAGCTTGCCGTGATGGGAAAACCTGCCATTCTCATACCGTCCCCGAACGTGACCGATAACCACCAGTATAAAAATGCATTGGTCTACGAGGAAAAGGGTGCTGCGGTTGTAATCGAAGAAAAAGATCTGACCGTCGAGCGCTTGCAAACGGAAGTCGATTCCATGCTGCATTCTCCCGAGCGTCTTCGCGCCATGAGCGAGAATATGAAAAAACTGGCTCTGCCGGACGCGGATGAGAGAATCTGGCGCCAGATCGCAAGTTTGTTGAAAAAGAAATGAAATGTAGGAGTTTGCTATGAGCGGCGAAATCTCTGCTTATTCGAAAAGCCGAAAAGCAAAGGCACTGCGCAGAAACATCCTTGTTGGGGTACTGCTTGCCGTGCTTTTGGGGGGTGCTTCCTATTTGGTTCTGACCAGATATCTTGTGGTGCAGGATGTGATGGTACAGGGAACCGAGCTGTATTCGAAAAAAGAATTGCTTTCTGCGTGTCACATTGAAAAAGGAACTCCTTTGATCGCACTGTCGAAAAAAGAGATTTCCCGCAACGTGGAAGAAAACTTTCCGTATTTGATCGACGTGAAGGTCGAATACGATCTGCCCGGCACGGTCAACGTCACGTTTCAGGAAGAGTTCGGAAAACTTGCTCTTAACCTCGGAACGGAACTGTTCAGCATCGACACCGAATTAAACGTTTTGGCAAAGGAAAAACCGGATTCGCAGATCCCTCGCATTCGACTCTTGACCGAAGACGTGTCACGATGCGTAGTAGGGGAGAAGCTTTGCTTTTTCGAAGCGGAGTTTCCCCGTCAGCTGACCGAATTAATTGCTGATTTGAAACGGGCTGAAATGCTGGAGAAAATCTCTACGATCGACATCTGTGATAAGTTTAATATCAAGTTGCGGTATCTCGATCGCTTTGAAATTCTCATCGGCGAAATGAGTGATATGAAGCAAAAACTCAATATGGTCAAGGAAGTAATCAAGGATTTGGGCGACGCGGAAAGCGGTCGAATTGATATCTCGGATCCCAACAATGCGTACGTAAAATTAAGAGCTCAAATCCAAAAAAAGAATAAAAAAACAGAAAAAAACACTTTTTTTTCAAAAAAGTATTGCAAAAAACGAAGAATAATATTACAATGTAGTTTAAGAGTAGAGAACTCTGCCTAATTTGCGGAATTTGAATAGAAATGAGTAAAATAATAGGAGGAATCCAAGATGTCTTACGAAATGGATGCAAACTACGAAAGCGTAGTGAATATTAAAGTTGTAGGTGTCGGCGGCGGTGGAAACAACACCGTTAAGCGTATGATCGCTTCCAATGTGAGAGGCGTTGATTTTATCGCTTTGAACACCGACCGTATGACTTTGGCGGGTACGCAGGCACCCAAGCAGATCGCCATCGGTGAGAGAACCACCAAAGGCAAAGGCGCCGGCGCAAACCCTGCAATCGGTAAGCAGGCCGCTGAAGAATCTACCGAGGAGATCACCGAAGCACTCAAGGGTGCTGATATGGTGTTCATCACCGCAGGTATGGGTGGCGGAACCGGTACCGGTGCAGCTCCCGTCGTTGCTAAAATCGCAAAAGAAATGGGAATTCTCACCATTGGTATCGTAACCAAACCCTTCGCGTTCGAAGGAAAGAGAAGAATGGATCAGGCAGAAGAAGGCATCAAGGTTCTGTCCGAGTTCGTTGACTCTCTGGTTGTCATCCCCAACGAAAGACTGAAGATGGTTTCCGAAAAGAAGATCACCCTTCTCAACGCGTTTGAAATTGCAGACTCCGTTCTGGCAAACGGCGTTCAGTCCATTTCTGAACTGATCAACGTTCCCGGTATCGTAAACCTCGACTTTGCTGACGTTACCACCGTTATGAAGGATGCCGGCTTGGCTCACATGGGCGTTGGTAGTGCAAAGGGACAGGGCAAAGCGGAAACCGCTGCTAAGATGGCAATTCAGAGCCCCTTGCTCGAAACCAGCATCGCCGGTGCAAGAGGTATTATCATCAATATCACC
>JAZNNH010000088.1:0-6884 GCA_045580105.1 Eubacteriales bacterium
GAGTATGCTTTGGATTTGATGATGTTGAGCTTGTTCTCGGCAAAATCAAATTCAGTCTGCACGTAGGTGAAACCGTTGATTCTGGAGATGATGTGAGCGGCATCCTTGCCCAGACCGTTCAGGATGATCTGGAGGGGCTCTCTGCGAACCTTGTTCGCGGTTTGTGCAATTCCGATTGCGCCTTCTGCAGCGGCGAAGGATTCGTGTCCTGCTAAGAAGCAGAAGCATTTGGTTTCTTCGGAAAGGAGCATCTTACCGAGGTTACCGTGTCCGAGACCGACTTTGCGGGTTTCGGCAACGGAGCCGGGGATACAGAATGCCTGCAGACCGATACCGATTGCTTCGGCAGCTTCGGCAGCGCTCTTGACGCCTTTTTTCACGGCAACGGCAGCACCGAGGGTGTATGCCCAAGAAGCATTTTCAAATGCGATGGGCTGAACGCCCTTGACCAGTGCGTCAACGTCGACACCCAGATCCAAGCAGATCTTCTGCGCTTCTTCGAGAGAAGCAATGTCATATTCTTTGAGGCACTCGTTGATTTTATTAATTCGTCTTTCGTAACCTTCAAACTTAACCATCGTGATGCCTCCTTATTCTTCGCGGGGGTCAATGTATTTGACGGCGGAATCGTATCTGCCGTAGCTCTTTACATTGGACTCGTATGCTTCTTTGGGATCCTTACCGTGGCGGATCTGTTCCATCATCTTTCCGAGATGAACGAACTTGTAGCCAATGATTTCATTGTCTTCGTCCAGACCCAGAGAGAGAATGTAGCCCTCTGCCATTTCCAGGTAACGAACGCCCTTTTCGTTGGTGGCAAAAATGGTACCAACTTGGCTGCGAAGACCTTTTCCGAGGTCATCGAGAGAGGAACCGATGGGAAGACCGTCTTCGGAGAAAGCGGTCTGCGTGCGGCCGTATACCAGCTGCAGGAAGATTTCTCTCATAGCAACGTTGATGGCGTCGCAAACAAGGTCGGTGTTCAAGGCCTCCAGAATGGTTTTTCCTTGAAGAATTTCAGCTGCCATCGCAGCGGAGTGGGTCATACCGGAGCAGCCGCTGGTTTCCACCAGGGCTTCTTCGATGATACCTTTCTTTACGTTGAGGGTCAGCTTGCACATACCCTGCTGGGGCGCACACCAACCGATGCCGTGGGACAGACCCGAAATATCGGTCACGTCATAAGCTTTGACCCATCTTCCTTCTTCGGGAATGGGAGCGGGGCCGTGCTTGGGGCCTTTTGAGACAACGCACATGTTTTCTACGTCTTCGGTGAACATGCTCATTTTCAAAATTCCTTTCTTATTCAGTCAACCAGAACGCCCATGGTGCCGGGGGCTGCGCAAGCGGCATTGGATTCGTCCGTGTCGATGTGCATCGCAGCGGCGAATTTTTCGCTGACACGGCAAACGACTTCGTCAAATACCAAAGCTCTTTCGCCTTCCACGCGAATTTTGATGATTTGCTTGTCGGAAACACCGAAAGCGGCAGCATCGGCAGGAGTGATGTGAATGTGACGCTTTGCGACGATCACGCCTTCTGCCAATTCCACTTTGTTTTCACCCACGGAAAGGGTGCAAGCGCCGGAACCGGCAATATCACCAGATTCGCGGATGGGTGCCTGAATGCCCAGACTTCTGGCATCGGTAGCGGATACCTCCACCTGAGATGCGGGACGGGCAGGTCCGAGGATGATTACGTTTTTGATGGTGCCTTTGGGGCCGGTGACGTCTACTCTTTCTTCACAAGCGTACTGACCGGGCTGAGAAAGGTCCTTTTTGTGGGTCAGCTGATAGCCCTTTCCAAAGAGCGCCTCGATGTGCTCTTGGGTCAAGTGAACGTGACGAGCAGAAGTTTCAACCAAAATTTTCTTTTCCATTATTAGAATCTCCAATCTTTTAAACATTTATTGGCTTAACCGCCTTATTATACAACATTTTCATGCCGCTTGTAAAGGGGAAAGCGGGGAAAAAAGCAAAAAAAGACGGCTCAGTTTTTTAGGATTGTTTTGATTTTTATCAAAGCATAAAGAGTGATTGCCAAATCGATCATCAGAGAAGAGGCGCCGATCAGATCGACGGTGACCTTATCCCCCAGAACCGCAATCAGTTGAGGCAGGCGGCACGTGATGCCGAAATAGACAACGGCAAGAGAAGAAAAAGCGTAAGCGTTCGGTCGGTTTAAGGGCTTGTCCCCGATCAGAAGCTGTGCTTGGTAGAGGAAAAAGACCATGGTGGAAATGATAAAGAGAAATTGACCGATATAAAGGGATTTGTTCACGAAACGCACCAGATCCCGATATTCCACGACCATGCGAACCGTACACCACAAAGAGGGAATGAGGGCGAAGAACGAACGGGACGTGATTTTCTTAGGGGAATTGACCATCGCGGTAAACAGAAAATAAGCACCCGAAAGAGCGGATAGGACGGCGAAAATGAGCTGATACGGGTCAGAAAGCGCATTGGTGGCGATGAAAGAAAGGGAAAAAGCCAAAAATCCGAATCCGGGAAGCAGGGTGCAAAAAGCGGAAAGGGTTCCTTGCCACAGCACCGTTTTTGCACAAAAATCGGGAAGCTCGTCGGACGCGGCGGGTGCCGGCTTGGTTTGGTTTTCTTCCTTGCACGTGTCGGCGATCGGTTCTTCCTCAGTTAAACCGGCGATTTGGTCTTCTTCCTCAAAATGAGCAATCAGATCTTCTTCCTCCGCCTTTTCCGTTTCGGCAAGGGGCGCGTCTGACAACAAAGCACCGCCTTTTTTCTGTGATAGGAGAAGGCACAGGAAAAACACCAAAAAGCCCGCGACGTTATAAACGGAGCAAGCGATTGCGTTTCCGGAGAAGAACCCGGTTGCGACTTCAATTTCGTTCCAATAGGTATAACACCTTAACCCAAAGGCGATCAGAGATAGAAAGGAAAGAACGAAGATGACACAGCGAAAGAGTTTGCGGTCAAATTTCATAAGATACTCCTTAAAAGCCGAAACGGCTTAATTTTTGCTTTCTTTTTCCAGAATGATTACAACGGATAAAATCGCGGTCAATACGGCATCGGCTGCCAAGAGGGATTTGGTGATGGAATTGCTGAGAAACGCCATGGAAGGATTGCAAAGGTCAATGACGAAAAACACCAACAGCATGACGCTTACAATCAAGGTGACGTGCGGCAACGCGCGCCGCAGAAAAGAAAACAATCGCTTCATTCTTCTTCTCCTTTGTAGCTCCAAGTGTCGGTGGCAAGATAGACAATATCGCTGATATCTCTGCCGCCCGCTTTGCTGGGCGAGGAGGCGATTTCTCCCTGCCACGTCATAACCGCAGAGTGCCCGCCGTCAAGGTTGTAGGCGCGCTTGCACCCCAAGGATTCAAATAAGGTTGCCATCTCAACAAGGGTCATTCCCTTCGAATGGCTTTGTCTGCCGTCCACGGCAAGCAAGACGTAGTGTCCCGGTTCGTAATAGCCGATGGCAATGCGCGGATTCGGGCCGGAGATGCCCGTATCAAATTCACGGATCGCCGCGCCGCTGTCATCCAGCAGGGCGGGACCGAAATCCCACGCCTGCCACGCACCGCCGGCGATGGCTTTTTCTACGTCAAAGGAAGAAAAGGAATAGGTTTCCATCGTGCCGTTGTAATAAAGGACGCAAACCTGATGGGCTTTGGTTTTGCGGTGAACCTGTCCGTTGCGAATGACGATTCCCCGTTGTCGGATTCCGAAATAATCTCCCGAAACGCCCAGAAGCGCGTTGTTTTGGCGAGAAAGATGCAAGGTGGAATCGGCGACGCCTGTGGAGAAGGTATCTCCCGCCATCGCGGTTCTCAGAGACGTGATGTGCCGCAGGTACAGATCCGCAACGTAATAGGTGTTGCCGTTTTCGTGGTGGGTAGTGAGCGTCACGTTGACCTCGGAGTCCATATAAAAATGATCTCCTTGCACCACCGAGCCGTCCGTGGTGAATTTGTCCGGAAATTTTTCTGCCCAATCCTCGATTTCGGTTTGCATTGTGGAGCCGTAAAAATTGCCGCCTTTTCGTGGGAGAACGTGATGGAACAGGGCGAACAGGCAAAGGGCGATTCCCAAAATGATCAAATCGACGGAAAACAGAAGAATCAGTCGTTTTCCTTTGGAATTCATAGGATCTCCTATTTTTTAGGAAAAATAAAATATTTCTGTATTAAGAAATTAACCGGGAAGAAGAGGGTCTGCGCCAAAATCAAAGACAGGAGCGCAGGCAGGGAAAGCGTAATGAAAAACAGGGCGTTGAGCCATTCGTGACAGAAGAAGGTGAAAACGGCCAAAAGCGCGTACAAAGTGAGGGTTTTTGCTGGATTTTTCATACTGGAAAATACCCACTTGCGATTGACCAGATAGTTGACGAAAGAAGAGAGAATGCGCGCGATCAAAAGGGATAAAAACTCTAATTTTCTGACGTCCTCGATGAGTGGGGCAAATAGGAAGTGTATTAGAATGGAATAAGTCAAAAGATCCACCACCAGAGCAAGACTGGAGGAAAGCAGAAAGGAAACGAACAGAAACAGACGTCCCAGTGCGTTTTTCAAAAGCAGTCCGTACACGCGCATTGCATCGCGAAGGGGATGAAAATGGCTGGAACGGTTTTGTTCGAGATATACGGTTTCGATTTCCACTTCCCGAATGGGGATCTTTTTCTTTGCCGCCAGACACAAAACGTCCATTTCATATTCGTAGCGATTTGCCGAAACAGACAAAAGGAGGGGCAAAAGGGAAGAGGAGAAGGCGCGAAGACCTGTTTGCGTGTCGTATACGCGCGTTCCCATCAGCAGGTGAAAGGTCAAGCGGGAGGCGGCGTTTCCGAAACGGCTGCGAAGCGGAACGTTACCGGTGAATTTGCGAGAACCCAAAACAAGACTGTCGGGGTTTGCCTTCGCTTCTTCCAAACAGCGTATGATGTCGTGGGGAAGATGCTGTCCGTCTGCATCTGCTGTGCAGATGATCTCGTCTTGCACTCCGCGCTCCGAAAGAAAAGCAAAGGCAGTTTTTAAGGCGGCACCCTTTCCGCGGTTGACCGCGTGCGAAAGCACGGTGCAACCGAGCGCTTGTGCTTGCTCGAACACAGGGCGGCAGGCATCGCTCGAGCCGTCGTTGACGACCAGAATTTGTGCCCGGGTTTGGGATTGAAGCTGTGTCAAAAGGCGGACGAGGGCTTCGTCCGGCTCATAGGCAGGGATGATGATGGTCATGCCGCTCTCCTTTCTTGCATTCGTGCCGAATTGGGACGGGGTCAAGATCCATACCATTTTAACAAAAAACAGCTTCCTTTGCAAGGGGTTTGAAAAGATTGCAAGTGCGATTTTACACCAATGGAAAGAAAATCCGTTCGTAACTTTTTCATAAAAACGAACAAAAATGCGTAAAATGAATTGACAATTACGAAATTTCGTGATATAATGCACGCGAGCAATGAGAAATGTACGAAAAGAGGAATTATGACTTTGGAATACCAACAAGAAAGAGAAGAAGCTTTGGCGGGCGCCAAAGAAAAGGTCGCGGAGGCGGTGGAGCTTTTGGAGGAGCTCTTGCCGGAAACGGCGGAGGAGTTGAGCTGGATTGCGGAAAACATTCATCAGGAATGGTTGACTGCGCGGGCATCGTTTGCCATGTGTGCCGACGGGGAACAGGAAGAAAGGGGAATATTTTGACCTTTGATGAATATCTGGGCAGGTTTCGATTGCTGCAGCACGCACTGGAACGCGATGAGCGCAGCATCGGGCTGATGGAAAGCGCGGCGTATGCTTCGTTTTCGATGCGCTTTGGCAACGCAAAGGATCCGCGCTTGAGAGGATACGCCCGAGAAGCGGAACGCATCAAGGAGCGCCTTGCGCGCCGTCGCCGTCTTTGTGAACGGTATGCCGCACGTCTTGCCTTGGCGGTGTCCAAAATCCCTTCGGGGGAATTGCAAGAATACGCGCGCTATCATTATTTATACGGTCTGACGCACGAAGAATTTTCTGAGGTCAGTTTCTATAGCGTGCGCACGGTGTATCGGATCGCACGCAAAGCCAAAGCGGCGATGACGGAAAAACTGCTGGAGGTTTCGCCCAAAATTTGCCGAATCAAACCTGCCAAATTCCGCATCAAGGGCAGCTTGCGCCAAAAAAGCTATCACTTGGGGAAAGAAGCGCGAAGCGTGGCAACCCTGACGGCACGCAGAAAAAGCGAGCCGTATCGAACGCTTTTGTTTCCTTGGTAAAAAAAACAGCCACCCGATCGGGTGGCTGTTTTTTCATAATGTTCAATTATGCGTTTTCCTTCATTGCTGCGAAACAATCGCTGCAATACACGGGACGATCGCTAGTGGGCTGGAAAGGAACTCTTGCTTCCTTGCCGCAGTTGGCGCAAGTGGTGGTGAAGTATTCTCTTGCCTGTCTGGAAGCGTTCTTCTTTGCGTCTCTGCAGGGTTTGCATCTCTGGGGTTCGTTCTGGAAACCTTTCTCTGCGTAGAATTCCTGTTCACCTGCGGTGAATACAAATTCGTTGCCACAATCCTTGCATACCAGTGTCTTGTCTTCGTACATTTGCCATACCTCTACATTTTTCTAAAATTGCCCAGAACGGACTTGCACCGTCACCCTTTTAGATCGTTGCCGATCAAAACGCTCTCTTTAAGCTACACGGGCATATAAACTTAAGTTAAAGTGTCGCGGAAAGCTTCTTCCGCAGACGGAAAAGCGCATTTTCAACGCTTTTTCTATCTTTCCCTACAACAGAAGCAATTTCGGCAATCCGTTTTCCTTGCAGATGCAAACCGAAAATTTTGCGCTCCATCGGAGAAAGGGCACGATCCACCTTTTGCAAGAGCTGTTGCAACTCTTCTTTTCCCATCAAAATCCGCTCGGGCATCTCGGT
>JAZNNH010000089.1:0-15634 GCA_045580105.1 Eubacteriales bacterium
CGTACGGCTACGGATGCAAACGGAAAACCCGTTTCCAAGATGAAGCTCTACAACATCAAAGATGCTTTGGCTGAGCCGATCATCAACAAGTACTACGAAGATCCTACCTTGATCGCTTACGGCGAAGACAACCGTGACTGGGGCGGAGCATTCGGTGTATACAAGAAGATGACCGAGGCCGTTCCTTACCACAGACTCTTCAACTCTCCGATTTCCGAATCCGCAATCGTCGGTTCTGCCGTTGGTTACGCTATGTGCGGCGGTCGTTGTATCGTAGAATTGATGTACGCTGACTTTATCGGCTGTGCCGGTGACGAAATCTTCAACCAGATGGCAAAATGGCAGGCAATGAGTGCCGGCATTCTCAAGATGCCCATCATCCTCCGCGTTTCCGTCGGTTCCAAATACGGTGCTCAGCACACCCAGGACTGGACCGCACTGACTGCACACATCCCCGGGCTGAAAGTGGTATTCCCGTCCACTCCTTACGATGCTAAGGGCTTGATGGAAACCGCACACAACGGTACTGACCCCGTTATCTTCTTTGAATCTCAGAGAATTTATGATAAGGGCGAAGAATTCGTTGCATCCGGTGTTCCCGAAGAAGCATACGAAATCACCATCGGCGATCCCGACGTCAAGAAAGTCGGTAAAGACGTTACCATTCTTACCATCGGTGCCGTTCTCTATAGAGCACTTGACGCTGCTAAGATTCTGGAAGAGAAATACGGTCTTTCCGCCGAAGTCATCGACACCCGTTCTCTCGTACCGTTCGATTACTCCAAGGTAATTGAATCCGTTAAGAAGACCGGTAAGTGTGTCATCGTTGGTGACGCTGTTGAAAGAAACTCTGTCATGAGAGATATGGCTTCCAATATCACCGAAATGGCATTTGATTATTTGGATGGTCCTGTTACCGTCGTTGGTTCCAGAAACTGGATCACTCCTTGCTTCGAGCTCGACCACATGTTCTTCCCGCAGGCAGAATGGATTGTTGATGCGATCCACGAAAAGATCATGCCTCTGCCCGGACACGTAGCAAAGAACAACTTTACTACCATCGAGAAGATCGAAAGAGCAAAGAAAGGCATCTAAGTCATTCAAACAAAAAAAGAACTGCAAAAATGCAGTTCTTTTTTATTTGCATTGATATTTTTCCAAAATGATGTATAATAGAGTCAAACGAAAGGGAATCAATATGAAAAGAAAATTTCTTATTTTATGCTTAATTCTGACTCTGCTTTTCACTTCTTGCCAAATGGAGGAAATCATACCGGAGCAAGGGGATACCTTTGCGCTTTTTTATGAAAACGAATCCTCCTATCGGGAAAGTGTGGATTCGCTTCTTGCCATTGACTATAACTGCTTGATTTCAAGAACCGACTTTTACCGTCCGGATGGAAGCGAAAACTTCACCGGTCTTTATATTCAAAATATGTCCGATTCCACGTTTTCGGAATGCAATGACCACGCCCTTATCAAGCTCTTCGAATCTTCCTCCGTCAAGCTGGTCGATTTTATGAAAGTGGAAGAACTTAAAATTTGCACATTTGATATGTGCGTACCCGGACGAAATTTTGACTACGGAATCTATTACGTATCGGAAGATGAACCCGTTTATTTCGGTGACGTTTCCATCACACTGCAGGAAAGCGGGACCGGCTTTTCCTATCAAAAAAGTGCCTCCTACGGCACGAAATTTACCTATTATACCGAAAAGATCACCGATCATTTTTATTACTACGAAATTTCTTGAAAGTAAAATGAAAAGACAGCATAGTCATATTGGACTATGCTGTCTTTTCCGCAACAGTGAAAAAAAATAATTTTTTAAGCAAACTTAAGAAATTACTGCGATATTTATTAAGAATTGTCCTGTAAGATAAGCGCGGAGGTGAAATTAAATGAAAATTTTAGTTGTCGATGACGATCGAGAGATTGTTGAAAGTATTTGTATTTTTCTTTCCGGTGAGGGTTACAAGCCACTCAAAGCTTATGATGGAATGGAAGCTTTGGAAATTCTCTCGGAAAATGAGGTTCATTTGATGATCCTTGATGTGATGATGCCAAAACTGGACGGAATCAAAACGCTGATGAAACTGAGGGAATCAAGAAACATCCCGGTGATTCTTCTTTCCGCAAAATCAGAGGATACGGATAAGATCTTCGGGCTTACCGCAGGCGCAGATGATTACGTCACCAAGCCCTTTAATCCGTCTGAACTGATGGCAAGAGTGAAATCACAACTCAGACGGTATACCACACTCGGCTCAATCGGAAAGGAAAAAGGAGAAATCGTTATCGATGGACTCAGTGTCGATATTGAGAGCAAAACCGTCAAGGTAGACGGTGATCCGGTCAGACTTACACCCGTGGAATACAAGATTTTGGAACTGCTTGTTCGAAACAGGGGACGAGTCTTCTCTGCGGACGATATCTACAGAAACGTGTGGAATGAAGAGTTCGTGGTAGGGGACAGCACGATTGCCGTCCACGTGCGACACATCAGAGAAAAAATCGAAATCAATCCAAAAGAGCCGAAATATCTCAAGGTCGTTTGGGGTGTCGGCTACAAGGTTGATTAAAGGAGAGCAAAAATGACAAAATTTTTTTATTCCAACACAGCAAAAGTTATTGCGGTACTATTATTGATCACAAGCATCGTTCTGGGCGCTTTGTCATTTTCAAGCGGAATCATTCATTATCAAAACGAAACACCCGACGTTTATTCGTTTGAAAGTGATTTTTCCCAGTCGTGGTATCTTTCTTACCTACTCAACGAACCCGAAAACCTAATTTTCAAAGCACATCGTAGTGTTTACCATAAATACAACGTCTATGGAATCCAAGAGGATCAAAGTGTAGCGGAAATCGAACAAAAGATTGAAAATTTACCAAATACAATCCAAGAAGCGTTTGATCACTTTAATTTGACTGATAAGGTCAATTATTACGTGGAATGGAACAATCACTTTACCTTAACAAACTGTGATGCAGAAAAACCGGAAGATTTGATGCAAGATGAGTATTATTCCTACGTGCGCCGTGATACGGAAGGAAACGTTACACGACATTCATCTTTAAATACAATCAATAGTTCCTATTTGTTGGAAGATCTCGCCGGTTATGATGCCAAAACGACAATGACAATCTGTTGTAGCATCAAAGAAGATGCCATAAAAGAACTAAGAGAAATTTGGCTCAGACAAGAAAGTATTGTCAAAAACTGCTTTGTTCAGACACTTGCTTGCATCATTTTTGCCTTGGCAATTTTAATCCATTTATTGGTCGTATGCGGAACGGACAAAAACGGCGAACACAGGAACGTATGGATCGATGATATTTGGACAGAAGTTCACCTGATCGCCATTCTCGGCCTCGCAGCCGGAGGAATTGGTATTTGTTTCTTTATCCTTGATTCCTCATTATCGGGACATTTTCCGCTGGATCTTGCCTATCTCTCGATCGGTGCTGCCGTCGCACTGGCAAGTTTTGTTGTCATAACGTCACTCCTTTCTATTGTTCGCAGCCTAAAGACAAAAAAATTAGCGGAAAGAACTATTATTCTGCGCGCTCTGAAATGGTTCTTTCAATTCCTTCTCAAAATCGTAAAGAGAATAGGGAAGGCAACGGAAGCATTTTGGGCAACCATATATAAGATGTTGTCCAAGAAAACAAGCGTCATTCTGATCACGATGTTGTTTGTGTACACCGCTCTGATCGGACTTTTCGGCATCGGAACGCCCTCTTCTCCGATCTGGCTGATTCTTGGTATTGTATTGTTTCTGTTTGCTTGCTTTACCCTGTCGTACTGGATTAAGGATTTGGAAGAAATTAAAAAAGGCGTTGTTGAAGTACGTAACGGCAACGTAACTTATCAAATCCCCGAGGTGAAGTGTAAGGATATGAAAGAGCTTGCGAAGAACGTCAACGAAATTGCAACGGGGCTGGATGAGACCGTTGTTGCAAAAGTTAAAGCAGAACGTATGAAAAGCGAGCTGATCACCAACGTCTCGCACGATTTAAAAACGCCGATCACCTCCATCATCACCTATACGGAATTACTGTCTAAGGTTGAAGATTTACCCGAAGAGGCAAAAGATTACGCTTCGGTCATTGCGAAAAAAAGCGATCGACTCAAGACACTGACACAAGATCTGTTTGATATATCAAAGGTTCAGAGCGGCAATGAGGAAGTCTTTTGGGAAAAGCTTGACGTAGCACTTCTCATCAATCAAGCAATCGGGGAGCAAGACAGCGAAATTCAAAATTCAGGATTGATGTTCTGCGTAAACACCCCGAAAGAACTATATATTTCTGCCGACGGAAGAAAAATGTCCCGCGTAGTCGGAAATCTAATCGGAAATATTCTCAAATACAGCATGAAAAACACCCGCGTTTTTATTAACGCGAGCGAAAAAGATGAATGGATTGAAATAGAGTTTAAAAATATTTCCGGCTATCCGCTTGATTTCGATCCACAGGAAATTACGCAAAGATTTGTTCGCGGCGATGAATCCAGAACCGAGGAGGGAAACGGACTTGGTCTTGCCATCGTAAAAAGCTATACCGAAATCTGCAACGGAAGTTTTGAAATCATTACAGATGGGGATCTGTTCAAGGCAATTTTGAATTTTCCAAAGTACTGCTAAATAAAAAAAGCCCGGAAGGAGTGACCTTCCGGGTTCTTTTTCAATCGGTTGAATTTATGACAAAATAAACTTGCTGTCTTCGCTCAGAAGAGCCAAAATGCCGCTGTAAACCTCCTCGGCACGTTTTTCGAAGCCAAGTTGAAGCATTTGCGCTTCCTCTCGATTATCAAAAAACAATTTTAATTCTAATAAGTTGAATTTTTTATTTTTTACGGTGCAAGTTAATTGATAACCGCCGTTTTCGGGATCGATCTTCGTTTCTACGCTGCTGCCATCGTTTTTGAAAGCAAGCAGGCGCGTGGCACTGCGCATAATACGAACCTTGATGAATTTTAAGAGGGAATCCTCAACCGCTTCAATCGACGTTTTGCCAAGCTCGCTGATTCGGAACAGCTCTTTTTCGGTTTCGGGGTCAACACTTTTTTGAATGGCACCGTTTTCAACCAACTGATTAAAGCAATCGGTGAAAACAAAATAATTGATTGAGCCGTCCCAAACGATGATTTCGGAAATCGTCTGAAAATCGTAGGATTCATCCAATTCGTTGAGCAGATATAAAATAATCAGTTTGATTTTTTCGTCATTATAAAGCCGATGCGGCATATGTATTCTCCTAACTGAAATTCTTACAAGAGATAATCGCGTTTTGTTTCCTTTATTATATCACAAATGGGGAAAAAATTCAATTGTATTTCCACAACTTTCCTTTCATAAAACTTTCCCAATTAGGTAAAATAGTAACGAGCCCAAAAGAAATCAATCTTTTCCTTGGGCGGAGCAAAAGCTCAATAAAAGCATAAGGAGAATCGAACATGGCTAATAAGACTCTTGTTCCCGAAGCTAAGGACGCTCTGAACCGTTTCAAGATGGAAGCAGCTTCCGAAGTAGGTGTTAACCTCAAGCAGGGTTACAATGGCGATCTTACCGCTCGTCAGGCAGGTTCCATCGGCGGTCAGATGGTGAAAAAGCTCATCGAAAGCGCCGAAAACCAGATGAAAAACAGATAACATCTGTCAATAAAAAAAGAACTGTCAAAAGCAGTTCTTTTTTTATTTCCAATGAAAATACCTCTCGTTTTACCGATCCGGAATGAATCCCTAAAAGTAAGGAAATAATAGGGGAAACAGGAGGTGGTCAGTTGCTTGGAAAAGTGGAAATATCCGGCATCAACACGGCAAATTTAAAGGTATTAAAAGAACAGGAAAAAATAGAATTATTAAAGCGCTCCAAAGAAGGGGACAGTGCGGCAAGAGATGCCCTGATCTCCGGGAACCTTCGATTGGTTTTGAGTGTGATGCAGAAATTTATGAGAAAATGCGATTGTCCGGATGATTTATTTCAGGTGGGCTGCATCGGACTGATTAAGGCAGTCGACAATTTTGACGTTTCTCTCAACGTAAAATTCAGCACCTATGCCGTGCCGATGATCGTTGGTGAGCTTCGTCGGTATTTACGCGACAATAATATAATTCGAGTCAGTCGCTCCGTTCGCGATCTTGCCTATAAGGCGCTGACGGAGAGGGAACGGCTAACGTTTTTTTTGGGAAGAGAGCCCACGATCGAAGAAATCACAAAAGCCGTGAATAATCGGCTGCAAGAATTATCGGATGGGCAAGAAGAGCTTGTGGCTGTAACAGAAAAAACAGTCAGTGCCGCACTCGATGCGGTTGTCGATCCCGTGTCTTTATATGACCCCGTATACTCCGACGGCTCTGATTCTATTTTTTTAATGGATCAGATTTGCGACCACAAAGCAAGCGATGAAAATTGGATCGAAAATTTAGCATTGGATGAAGCGGTTAAGAAATTGGGAGATCGAGAAAAGAAAATTTTAAAACTACGATTCTATCAAGGAAAGACACAAATGGAAGTGGCATCCGAAATCGGCATCAGCCAAGCACAGGTGAGCCGTTTGGAAAAAGGCGCCTTGACGAGAATCAGAAAGCAGATGTAAGATGAAATGGAAAAAGGTACTTCTTTGGATTACTTTTTCTGTTATGCTTTCGGGAATCTTAAACGTTGTTGATTTTTATCGTGCAACGTTTGTTTCAACTGAAAGAATGGAAAACGTATCCAAATGAAAAATAACAAAAAAGACTCCGCTATCAGCGGAGTCTTTCATTTTGCATTATTTCTTCAAAGAAACTGCCTGTTTTGCTTTTTCCACGATAAATCTTGCGGAAAGACCGAATTCGTCGATGAGTTCAGCCGCCTTGCCGGATTTACCGAAGCAATCGTTTACGCCGACTCTGAGAACGGGAACGGGGCACTCTTCAGCCAGCGCTTCACAAACAGCACTGCCCAGACCACCAATGATGCTGTGTTCTTCTGCGGTCACAATGCATCCGGTCTTTTCAGCGGCTTTCTTCAAAATTTCTTTATCAATGGGTTTGATGGTGTGAATATTGATGATGGCAGCGGAAATGCCTTCTTTTTCAAGTTCCTCAGCAGCTTTGATGGCTTCTGCGGTGCAAATACCGGTAGAAACGATGGTCACGTCGGCTCCTTCTTTCAACTGCTGACCCTTGCCGATTTCAAACTCAAAGGTTTCTTCATCGTTGATAACGGGAACAGCAAGTCTGCCGAAGCGAAGGTAAACAGGACCGTTGTATTTGATGGCTGCAAAAACTGCGGCTCTGGCTTCGACAGCATCGCCGGGATTGATGACAACCATACCGGGGATGGTTCTCATAATAGAGATATCTTCGTTGCACTGGTGGGTAGCGCCGTCTTCACCAACGGTAATACCTGCGTGGGTAGCACCGATTTTTACGTTGAGGTGAGGATAGCCAACGGAGTTACGAACCTGTTCAAAGGCACGACCTGCGGCAAACATGGCAAAGGAGCTTGCGAACACGGTTTTGCCGGTGGTAGCAAGACCTGCAGCAACGCTGATCATATTTGCTTCTGCGATACCGCAGTTGATAAAGCGTTCGGGATAAACCTTTTTAAAGTTAGCGGTTTTGGTGGATTTGGAAAGGTCTGCATCCATTACCACGATGTTTTCGTCTGCGCCAAATTCAGCCAGAGCATCACCGTATGCTTCTCTGGTTGCAACTTTTTGACCAATTTCATATTTCTTCTGAAGTTTCATTATACTATTCTCCTTTCCCAATCAGTTGAGAGCAGCCAGCGCTGCTTCCAGTTCGGATTTTGCGGTTTCATATTGTTCGGCATTGGGTGCATTTCCGTGCCAGCCGGCATCGTTCTCCATAAAGGAAACGCCTTTGCCTTTCACGCACTTGCAAACGATAGCAAAGGGCTTGTCGCTCTTATCAGCTTGTGCTACGGCAGCTTCGATTGCATCCAGATCGTGACCGTCAATCACGGTTACGTTCCAGCCAAATGCAGCGAATTTTTCATCGATCGGAGTGGGATTCATAACCTTGGTGATATCACCGTCGATCTGAAGACCGTTGAAGTCGATGAATGCGCAGAGGTTGTTAAGTTTGTAGTGAGCAGCAAACATAGCAGCTTCCCAAACCTGACCTTCTTCCAATTCGCCGTCGCCGAGAATAGTGTATACTTTGTAATTCTTGTTGTCAAGCTTTGCGCTCAGAGCAACACCGCAAGCAGCAGAGATACCCTGACCCAAAGAACCGGAAGACATATCAACACCGGGAATGTGCTTCATATCGGGGTGGCCTTGAAGAATGCTGGACTTGTTACGGAAGGTTTTCAAAAGCTCGGTGCTGAAAAAGCCGCGATTAGCCAGTGCGGCATAAAGAGCAGGAGCGGTATGACCCTTGGAAAGAACCAGACGATCGCGATCAGCCATCTTAGGATTCTGAGGATCGATGTTCATTTTTTCAAAATAGAGATAAGCCAGAATGTCGGCAATCGAAAGAGATCCACCGGGGTGACCGGAAGAAGCGCTGAAGATCTCTTCGAGGGCGCCAAGTCTGATTTTGGTTGCAATTTTCTTTAATTCAACCTTTCTTTGATTTTCCATAGTTTTTCCTCCGAAAAATTATTCTTTTATACTGGAATCCAGTTTATATATCAAATCTGCGATGCAACCGTCCCGGTGATGGCAGAGATGAATCTTTGAAATCGCCTGAATTTCTTCTAAGGCATTTTCCGGACACGCCGCGATATCCGCTACGCTTAGCATATCCAAATCATTGGTATAATCCCCAACGCAAATGGCAGTTCTGCCCGGATAAAACGTTTTCAAGCGCTCCATTTTCGCTCCTTTTCCGGCGCTCTTCGGTAAGATCTCAAGCAGCGTGGCAAAAGAGGGGAGAGCCGTGTGGTATTGCATGGGGATGTTCTTTGTAAATTCCCAAATCGCTTGAATTTCATCGGGCTGAGCAACAAATACGCATTTGTGCCAAGCCGTATCAAGGTGGAAATCAAGTTTTTCCCGAACAATTAAATTTCGGTATGCACCAATTTGGGTTTCCATAAAAGGGGAAACGTGGGGGCAAATATAACCGTCGTGCGCGCTGATTCGGTATCCGACATGGGGGAATTGCTTCGTGATTTTGTCAAGGACGGATAAAAACTCGTCTTTTTGGAGCTGGGATTCTTCCATCACGGTAGAAGTGCGAAAGTCGTACAAATAAACACCGTTGCAAAGGATCGCAGGACCGGATAAATACGTTTTCGCACCCGGAAAAATCGTTTGGAGGGTCCGATAATCACGTCCGGTCGCAATGGTAAACACGCCGCCTCGGTTTTGAAAATCCAAAACCGCGCTTAGGTTATTTTCCAGAAGCTTGGGATCTTCACCGAAAAACGTACCGTCCAAGTCGGAAACAATCAGAATATTGTCAAATTTGCCGGCCATCTTATCCTCGTTTTGTCGGAAGCTTTTTGAGCAAGTCGGAAAAATAATCGGGAAGCGGGGAATCAAAACTCAAAAGCTCGTTTGTAATCGGATGGTGAAAAGAAATATATTTTGCGTGGAGACATTGTCCCGAAAGCCCGAAGTTTTTTCTGCCGGCGGCATAAACCGGATCAGCCAAGACAGGGCAGGAAAGAGACAGCATATGAACGCGAATTTGATGCGTTCTGCCTGTTTCCAATGTCAGTTCCACGTGGGAGTAACCGTCAAAGCGCTCCAACACCTGATAATGGGTCGTTGCGTTCTTCGTGTTGGGAGTGTTGAGCGGATAAAACATCATCTTTTTGCGATCTTTTTTACTTCTGCCGATGGCAAGTTCAATCGTTCCCCGATCGGCTTTTGGCGCGCCGTAAACAATGGCTTGATATTTTCTGGTAAAGCTATGATCTTGAAACATTTGCGCCAGCGCATTGTGGGCTGCATCGTTTTTTGCAACAATGATCAAGCCGCTGGTATCTTTATCAATGCGATGAACAATTCCGGGGCGCAATTTTCCGTTAATACCGGAAAGAGAATCTTTGCAGTGGTAAAGCAGTGCATTCACTAAGGTCCCATCCGGATTGCCGGGGGCAGGGTGAACCACCATTCCTTGCGGTTTGTTGACAACAATGATGTGTTCATCCTCGAAATAGATGTCCAGCGGAATGTTTTCCGGTTTGGCATCGATTTCTTCTTCTGCCGGAATCGAATATTCAACAAGGTCCTTCTCACAGCACTTATAATTCTTGCTCTTGATCTGACCGTTTACCAAAACGTTGCCATTCTCGATCAACTGCACGGCACGGGTGCGCGAAATATCAGCGTGAGTGGAAATCACAACGTCCAGTCGTAAAGCCGATTCCAAAGATTCGATGATAAGCGTCTCTTTATTCATTGGGATTGCTTTCTCTTTCCGTTTTCACCTTTTTTTGGCGGATTTCCTGAATCAAATCAAGAACAAGGTAAAGGACCATAAGACCTGCGCCGATGCAGATAAAGCTGTCTGCAACGTTAAAAATCGGAAAGTCGATAAAATCAAAGCGCAGAAAATCAACAACGTAACCGTGAAAAATGCGATCAATCATATTACCGATCCCACCACCGCAGAAAAAGGAGAGGGAAAGGGTCAAACAAATCGGTCTTTTTTCTTTTTTGGTGTAAATCAGATATGCAATAATCGCAATAATCGCGATGGTCGAAACGGACATAAACACCCATCTTTGATCCGAAAACATACCCCAAGCAGCACCCTTGTTTTCGTGGTAGCGAAACGAGAGCACGTAGGGGATAAACGAAATTTCAAGACCGTCGGAAAGGTGAAAGGTCGCAAGATACTTTGTGATTTGGTCTAAAATCACAACAATCAAGATCAAAAAAGAAATTAACATATTTTATCCATATAACAAGGAATAGGCCGCACCAAGGCGGCCATTCTCAGTTTACTTATTTTTGAATCGATTCGTTGCTCTGTTCTTGGTTTTCGCTCGGAATGATCAGATCGAAATCTTTTCCTTCCATGGTTTCCTCCACGGCATCTTTAAAAGCCGCTTCGTCATTGAGAATCGCATCCGGATCGGGCATCGTATCAAGATCCATCGAACGGATCATTTCAACGTGCTGGACGTACTGTTCATAAAGCTGATGTTGAAAATCCATTGCTTGTTTACGAAGCTTCAAGATGTTTTCTTTTTCTGCTTGAACCTTATCCTTGGCTACCGAAACGATTTGATTGCAACGATCGACGAGTTCTTGCTCTTTTTCCTTGGCTTCACGCTCAGCATTGTTAACAATTGCCTCTCCCAGCTTCTGTGCCTTGAGAATAGCAGATCGAATCGACTCTTCTTCGTTGGACAACTCGGAATATTTTGCAAAAAGGGCGTTATATTTTTGTTCGAGGTCAGAGGCGGCTTTGTAGGCCTCCGTGTATTTTTCGATCAGAAAATCAAAGTACTGGTCGACTTCAACGGGATTGTAGCCCCTTACCACTCTGGTAAAAGCTTTGTTTTTTAACTCGTGCGGAGCAATCATAGCGTATCCTTTCCAATTTTAAAAGTGAACTGTGGGTAAAGCAAGAGAAATAAAACTGATGATGATATAGGTAAAGAGAAATGAAAGATCGATGGGAAGACCGGAAAACAAACCGATTTTCTCAAGGACACTGCGAACGGGAAGGATCAACGGCTCTGTCGTGAAATACAAAAATCGATCCAACGCAGAATCATCACCAAGGGGAAGCCATGATAAGATGGCACGAGCAAGCATTAACATCTGTATGACCGAGAGAAACAGTCTCACGATCATAACAAAGACATAAATAATCCCTTCCAAAGCGAATTATTCTTTTGCGAACGCAGTTTCCTGGGTAGCAGAGATTTTTTCACCGGAAAGTTCAACGTTGCTGGGAGTAACAACGTAGGTGTTGGTCGCAACCTTTCTCAAATCGCCGTTGATGGCATAAGCAACACCGTTCAAAAAGTCGATCAGACGACGAGCGGTATCTTTGTTGGTATCTTCAAGATTGAGAAGGATGGTTTTGCGATCGACAAGATAATCTGCAATCTGAGTCACAGTTTCCAGTTTCTCGGGTTTCACAACGACCATTTCGATGGAAGAACCGCTGCTGATTCCAACGCCGGAAGTACCTTTGCCTTCACCCGCTACGAAGTCAGCATCCTCGCCTTCAAAGTAAGCACCTTCATCAAGATCGGAGGAATAGCCCTCTTCGTAGCCATTCTGCTCTTCGTCCTGATCGTAGAGAAATTTGTTGAACATGCTTTTAATACCCATAATGTTTGAAAACCTCCAAAACTTTATTTCTTCTATTATTTTCTCTGCCCGAATGCGGCAGTGCCGACACGGACAAGAGTGGACCCGTATTCGATGGCAATATCGTAATCCGATGACATACCAATCGAGAGTACAGTCATATTAACATTATCCATTTTTTTGGTCGATATGTCAATATATAAATTCATAATTTTTTGAAAATATTGTTTTTGTGTCGATTCGTCGGTCATGATCGGGGGAATTGCCATCAAACCGCAAACGCGAATATGTTCAAATTTTGAAACGGATTCAAGAAAAGGCAACATTTCGTCGGGAGACAAACCGGATTTGGAATCTTCATTCCCGATATTGACCTCACAAAGAACATTCATTACCTTTCCGATTTTTGCAGCTTGCTTGTTAATTTCAGCCGCAAGAGAAAGCCGGTCAAGGGAATGGATCAAATCGACTTTATCAATGATATATTTGACCTTATTGGTTTGAAGCGCCCCAATGAAATGAATTTCCACGTTCTCACGGTCAATTTTATCATACTTTTCCAGCAATTCCTGAACGCGATTTTCACCGATCAAGTCAATCCCTCTGGAAATCGCAAAATTGATCTCTTCGGGGGTTCTGGTTTTGGTCGCAAGCAAAAGCCGCGGTGTTTGTCCGTATTTGCTTTTTTTCGTCGCAATTTCCATTTTGGAGCGAATCCTTTCGATGCGACTTTGAATCTCTTCTTTCCGTTCGGGGGAAAGGGGATTTTGATCAATCAAGGATTTTTCCGACATAAAGATTTTTCCCTTCTGTAATGACGCGGTCAAAGCGCGAAAGATACTCTTTTGCATCTTCAGCCGTCGCATCCGGTTCCCGACTGATGAAAAGAGAATCGGAGCTTTGCATAATATCTACCTTGCGGAACGCAACACTGTTTCCGGCAACCACGTAAACGCCCTGCACACCGTCAAGTAAGCGAAGTGCCGAACGAGGGAACGCAATCCCCTGAACGCGGTCTTTGACAATTCTGACGGTTTGTTTTCTCGTATAGTCGAAATCCGTGGGGATCTGCTCGATCAGAAACACGAAAACCGTTTGGTCGGTATCGGTTTGCCGAACAATTTTTTGAAGGGTTGCTTCGATATACTGACCCGAGGAATACAAGTAGGAAAGCTGATACGTTCTGCCTTCTACAAAATCTTTTGCCTCTTCATTTGATACTTCACAGAGGGTATACCAGTGAAAATCAGTGACAATTTTTCCGATGGCAAGTTTGGAGTATTCCACTTTATTTTGCTCGATCAAGCGATGGTAGGAGTCAACGGTAAGATCTTCAACCACACTCGGTTGATAAAGGGTTTCGAAGCCGTCCAGCAAGGTGGAAAAATATCCGGGTGTCGGGCAATACACCGAGCAAAGCGGACTTTGAAACGAGGCGGTCAGAGTGGCTCTTTCTGCCTGCAGAGTTTCGATTTGTTCTCGGAAGTCCTCTGCGTTTGCCGTAATGAGCTTTCGCTTGTTGAAACTGATCAAAAGATCTTCTTTGTATTGCGAAGTCAAGGCAATGTTGTCGTTTAAAACCCCGTATTTACTTTTGATCAAGGAGTCGTAAATTTTCGCGTCGATCTTAGAGACGTCCGAGGTAAGATAACTGGAGTCCACGGCACAACGCTCCAAAAGCGCGATTTTTTCGTCGAGCTTATTGATTTTGTTTTGAAGGTCAACCCCTTGGTTGCTTTCAAACACGGTTGCAATCGGCTGATTGGAACCTAACTTTTGGGATTCTTTGGCGCTGTAAGTCAAAACGCCTTCTTTTTCCGCAAAAATCACGGTTTCGTTTCTGACAATGTATCCCGTTTTTTCAATGTAATTATCTACGTTGGTAAAAGTGGTGTATTGATAAGAAACGTCGGTGGTCAAGCCCGAAACCAACTGAACGATGATGTAAACGATGACAAAGGCGGACAATAAAAAGACAGCCAAGCTTAAGAGCAGTTTCTTTGCTTTCATTTGTTATCCTCCTTTAAAAAATCCGTTGTAATCCGAAGTGCGGTTTCGAATGGGTCGGGGTCGTGATCCATTTCAATCACGTGGGCATCTTGATAGCGTTTAAACCAAGTAATCTGCCGTTTGGCGTAGTTTCTGGTTTTTTGTTTTAATACGTCGGTGCACAAATCCAGCGGTGCGCCGGAAATGACGTGACGCAACAACTCTTTGTACCCGATGGCTTGGGATGCGGTTTGATTGCCCAAAAAACCGCCATCCAGCAAACGTTTGGTTTCCTCAACAAGCCCATCTTCGATCATTTGATCCACGCGCTGGTGGATGCGATCGTACAAGTTTTGGCGGTCGCGAAAGGTCAAAAAGATTTTGCAAATCTCAAACTCGCTTTTGGTCAGATGCGACTGCGCTTTAAACTGTGTCAAGGTTTTTCCTGTAGAATGATAAACCTCAAGCGCCCGAACGATTCGTTTGATGTCGTTTTCGCAAAGAGGTACCGCCGATTCCGGATCAATCGCTTTCAGTTCGTTCAAGAGCTTGGCACCCTCTCCCATTTTGGAACGCTCGACCAAGCGATTATGAACCTGGGGATCAATTTGGAACTCACCGAAATTGGTATTAAAAAAGAGAGCATCCAGATAAAGACCGGTTCCACCGACAATGAAAGCCGGTTTCCCGTTTTGAGCGGCAGAGCGAATTTCACGCTCTGCAGCGATCTTGTAGTCGTAAACGGAAAATCTGTCTTCGGGATCGCAAATGTCGATCATTTTGTGAGGAACAAGAGCCAATTCTTCCTTCGTCGGCTTTGCCGTCCCGATGTTCATCCGGCGATAAATCTGCATCGAATCGGCAGATATGATTACGCCGTCCAGTTTCTTTGCCAACCGAAGGGCAAGGGAAGACTTTCCCGAGGCGGTAGGTCCGAAGATACTGATGCAGCGAATCATAGGATTAACATCGCATCACCGAAGGAGAAGAAGCGATAACGCTCTTGCACGGCGTGGTGATAGGCATTCATTGTGTTTTCGTATCCAAGAAGCGCGGAAACGAGCATAATCAAAGTGCTTTCCGGCAGATGGAAGTTGGTAATCAGGGCATCCACGACCTTGAACGAATAACCGGGATAAATAAAAATATCCGTGTTATCACTGGCTGAAATTAGTTCTCCCTTTGAATCGAAGGCACTCTCTAACGTTCGGCAAGACGTGGTACCGACCGCAATGACGCGTCTGTTTTCTTTTTTGGCAAGCATAATCATCTCGGCACTTTGAGCGGGAATTTCATAGAACTCGCTGTGCATCGGATGCTTGGTAATGTCTTCTTCTTTCACGGGGCGGAAGGTGCCGATGCCGACGTGCAAAATCACGGGCGCAATTTCCACACCCAT